>JBKECE010000253.1:0-19777 GCA_047974325.1 Dysgonomonas sp.
TAGTTTGCATTTGGCATTGCCGTTGCTGTCGCATTGTATGCTGATGGGTATAACGTGATAAAGGTTTCGAGACGGCTCTTTTCTGTTTGTTCATTCTTTTACTTAACTATTTTCTTATTATATTTGCCAAAAGAACAAATAGAAAACAACAGCCCGATGAAAAAAATATTCCTGTTACTAATGGCTTGCACCTTGTTGGCAGCATGTGACCATGATGACAATACCAGTGTTGTACCCGAAAAACCTTACTTCAATCCTGTGGAGGGAAAGTGGGCTATAGATTTAATTATTGATTCAGATCGAGATATCCTTGTATTTACAAAAGAATTTCACAAATATCTATATAGTTTCAGAAATAATAAATACTCAAAGAAAAAGGATGAGGGCAAATATACCGTAACTGAAAATAAACTTTATTTTGAAAATAATATCTCTGCTGATTATAGTATTTCTAACGACACATTAATTCTAAATGTTAAAAGTGGAACGATAGAACAAATTCAGAAATATATAAAAACCAACGAGACTTTACCGGAATAAACAAATAAGCCCCTTTTGGGGCTTATTTGTTTAGATAGTATGCGCTTCGGGCAACATCAATAATTTGCATTTGGCATTGCCATTGCTGTCGCATTGTATGCTGATGGGCATATAGTAATTGCCATCGAAATAGATCACATCAATCTCGCTCAGATTGTGCAAATCGATCGCCGACAGATAGACCGCCACTTCCATCACCACAGGGCGGCGAATCACACTCTGATACGTTTTGTAATAGGTAGCCAGCAATCCCGCTTCTCCAGAAAAATACATGTCCTCATCAAAAATACCGCATAAATAATACATTTCGCTAATTTTTTCATTCTTCCCTCTCACAATCCGAGCTTTAATCGTGTTCGGTTCGGATACAGAGCCATTTTTGGTTTGGTAACGGTCCATTTTCACAATGCCATCCACCATTTCAGAGGCCATGAATTTGAGTTCCACAAGGTTTTTCTCCGCATCGAGAAATTCGGCATCCACCTGCACCGATCCGTTGGCATCTACGTTGACGGTGTCGTCCGTGCCATATTTGAACCAATTGATTCGGGCATAGTCTTTGAAAGTGCGTGTCAGGTTGAATGTGCCGGACAGGCGTTTGTTGCTCCAGTCTTTGGCTTTACCGTTTTTTATTTTGTCGTAGATGTTGTCGATGCTTATCAGTCGCACCAGATTTTCCCGCTCTTTGTCGTAGAAAGCAAATAGACCGAACATATTGAGTATGGATTTCAGATAGTCGCTACCCGACATATCGGGCATCAGAGGTGCTAGTTTTATGTAGTCTATCACATCGTCTAACACAACTTCAACAAAACATTCTCCTGAACGTGAAGGTTCAGAATTAAGACTGCCGTTAATGATGATAGTGTCGCCTTCTTCGCAATGGATGGTTTCAGATAACACACCGCCATCCATAAACCAATATTCTATCCGGGGATCTTGGTTCTCTTCATATTTAACTGAATATGGAATCGATATCTCTTTGATGGTGCTTGCTCCACTGCTATTTATTTTCACAATCTCTATTTGAGCCGGGTTAGGGTCGATGCCCGCATAACTTTCGATGATATTCATTGTCATATTCACCTGCATCGACTTTTTTCCACCCCGCACCGAGAACGATTTGCCATTGCTCCCCAACTCTGAGATCTGCTTGGGATCGCCATCGGGAGCAAGGGTGAAGTTGAATTGTCCAAAAGACGCAATGTTATATCTGCAGGAAGTGTGTTTGTCCAATTGCTTGTCTTTGCTAAACGTGAGCGGCATCCAGTATTGAGTCAGAAAGTCGGGTTTGTCAAACTCAAGTCCCAGCTTGTCGCCCAACTTGTCCAGCACAAAATCGGCACGCACGCAAGGGTCTGCATACTTGTTGTTGAATCCTTGTCCAAAATCCATGTATAGATACCCATAGGGCGTGTCATCCGTAGACAGCAGATAGTTGACCGCGTCGGCAGCTTGATTGCCTTTCTCCACATATTCTGGAAAATCGAGTTGATTGAGCTTGATTTCAGACAGTTTCTGGATGTTCACTTTGTTTCCCCACGCCACAGCAAGGCTGATGTCTTTGCTGTCGGCTTCCAATATGCGGCATTGCCCGTTGCCGATGATGGGCAGTCCGTCTTTATATTCGCGGAACAGCATGTTTCGGTGCGGAATATCGCTCTGCACGTCAGATTGGTTCACGATGTCGAATACGCGCAGATTGCGGGCTGTGGCAGGCACTTTGTAGGTGCTGGTACGGTTGCATTTGATGCTGCTGAGGTCTTCAAAAATGGGACTGGTAAACTCATAGTTGACATTACTGCTTTCGTTCACGTCTATCGGCTCGTAGTCTACACTCAGCTCCTTGCCATCGGCATCTTTGACGCTTTTTCCTATATATACTTCTCTCATAATCTTTTTTCTCCCTTTGTTATAAATTGGCGGTGAATGTCTCAGGCATAATGAGGTTGAACTCAAAGTCTTGCAGATGATCGCTGCTCTTGGCAAATGTTCCGGCCTGCGTTTTCACGTTCACCCATCGCTCAGTCGATGCCATGTCGTCGGCATATCCCATGAAAAGGTCTACGACTGGCGATTGCACGAGCTGCGACAAAAAGTCGAATGTGTCCGAGTTGACCAACGAAGCATAAAGCCCGATTGTCTGCTTCACCGTCTTGCCTATGCTGCCGCCCGTGCCGGGATGATAACCAACGGAGTCGAAACCAACTGTTGTGAAATAGGAATCGAACTGCACACTGTTGTCTGTGGTCTGACTCGATTCGCTCTTGCGGTGAAAGAGATAGTAGTTCCATTCGCCCCAACGGTTGATCCACCGCAGATAGCAGGCTTCGTCATCGCAATCGTCCTCCACATCGATCTTTATTTTCACAGAGTCCACACCAAATCCGCGAAAGGTGTAATCGAAAGTGTAGTCGAAAGGCGAATAGTTCTCACCCTTGTCTATCACAAAGTCTACGCTGCGCACATCGTCATGCCACAAAAAAGTGTCTATGTTCAGATTATGTTTTCCGGCTTGCAGCACGTTCGTGTATTCTTCAAAACCATCACCATTGCTCCGCCAGATAATGTTTTCGGGAGCTTCGGCAGAGAACAGCGAGAACGAAAACGGATAACCTCTGAACGCTGTCAACTTCTTACTTTGCGTATACGTCTCGCCAATCTGCAATGCACCCCAGATGATGGGAACTGATGCCTCGCAGATCACATTGTCTTTGACGATGATTTTGAAATTGAGTTGTTTATACAATTCTTCATCTTTCATTCTCACATCAATTCTTTTATCCAGAAGGATATATTTTTTCTTTCTCACCAGACAAAACTCGTCACGGTCAAAAAACGAGCGTGCAATGCCCGAAAGATCGAACACCACATTGTTTGTCCCGTCTTTTCCTTTGAAAGTGTTGCGCACGATGCTCACCGCAGCATTGCCTTGGAAGCTCGCCTCAATCCTGATTTCGGCACTTTCCGTTGTTTCAATTGCCACAGGCAGCGGATTGAACGCAAAACCGAGGTCGGGATATGATCCGCCAACGATGCCTGCTTCTGTGTTTGTGTCTATTAAAGCCATTTTTATTCTTTTATTTTAGTGTTGTTGATAATGATTTCGGGGGTATGTGCTTCTATTACCTGCACAATCTTTGCCTGCAACTGTTCCATATCTTTTGCCTGTTGGCGTGCTATCGCCAGTGTTGCGCCTTCGTTCACGAGCTTGCGTGCAATTTTGCCGGAAAGGCTCATCAAACCACGCTCTTCAGGAGTGAAGCGGGGTTTCCACTTTTCCGATTCTTTGCGCACATAAGGGATTTTTTCGTAAGCAACGCCATTTTCTACAATCCATTCCTGCACTGCATCACGCATATTTTTGGGTTCTCGCTTCTGTTCGCCAACAGATTGCATCACCGAAACCGTTTCATTGCCCGTGATCACAATCCCCTTGGAAGATGCAACAGCCGTCAGATTATTAACACCGTAAACTTTTTGCACCTCAGCAAAATAGCTCTTAGCAATACTATTTTGCAGCTCTTTGAATGATATAATTGAATTGCCCATAGCAGATTGGTTTAGAGATTTTGTGCACAATCGCCAATCAACTCTTTGAGTTGCAATTCGATGGCGACACCTGTCAGATTGGCGTCGAGCAGGTCATAGACCACCGAATAAGGCACATTTTGCTCTATGGGTTCAAATAAGCCGGAACGGTTGGCTTCGAGGATGAAACGTTTTGCAAAATCCTTCATCCGGTTCACTGTGATCTCGTTTTCTTGTCCGTCAAAGTCGAATTCCGCCTTGTCCATGAATGCAATGAGGCAATTGGGATAGTCGCGCAGGTTGCCGTTCTTAGCCGCCAGTTCGCCCGAAACAGGCAATACGTTGACGCACACCGGCAAACTACCATAGTCGATAGTTGCATTGGCACGCGTCCAGTCATTAAATTCGTAGTGCAAACCGCCGATCTGATCGACAATCTGCCTGATTTTAGTTTCTACCATGTTGGATATGTTGTTTGTATTAAGTGTTAAATAGTATGGGTTCTTATCTTTTCGATTTTTGCTCAATCACCCTCCGATAGTTCTGCTCAAAGTTGTTGTTGTCGAAGTCGATCTTCATAGCCTTATAGATGCGCATCCAATTGGTCTGGAAAACCTGCTCATGATCGGTGATTCCCATGCGGCGGGCATACCAGTCGGCAGTGCCGAAAAAACCATGATTGAGCTTCCCAATTCCGGCAAGCATTTCGTCGGACGAAGGCGTGTATTGGATTGCATTGAACAGTTTGGTGATGCGTTCCATCTGCGTTTTCACATGCAGAACAAAACGCAGGCAATCTACAGCCCTATGCATCAACAGATCGGATTCAGCTATCTCAAGCAGAATCCAGAACGATTGCACGAACAGGTCGGCTCCTGTTTTCATGCTCTGCAACTGGCAGAGTTTGCCGAACTCCATGTCGTCGAAACTGAAGTCAAATTCTTTTTTCAACGGATAATCCTTCACCTTGTCGAAGATTTGTTCCATCTCTTTTTCTCCCAGATGAAAAACTTCAACCATGAGCAGAAACTCTTTGTACGAAGTCTGTGTTGTAATTTGCATAAAAATTCTATGATTTGTGAGTTTGTGTTGTTTCTAATATACTAAATTTTGCAGACAATTGAAAATATTTTTCAGTCGATTTTTTTTATTGAACAATAATTTGATATTCTG
Source organism: Dysgonomonas sp. (assembly GCA_047974325.1). Classification (GTDB taxonomy): domain Bacteria; phylum Bacteroidota; class Bacteroidia; order Bacteroidales; family Dysgonomonadaceae; genus QVMP01. Next base: position 5,245 of record JBKECE010000253.1, read on the forward strand.
ATCATTGTTAACTATATTTACCATCATTAAGTGAATAAAAACCAGCCACATGGAGAAAAGCAAAATACAAGAGAAACGTGTTCGCGACTATTTTATATCGGCAGCCATAGACATTCTGAAATCTGATGGACTGCGCAATGTCAGCGTGCGCAATGTTGCCGAACGTGCCGGATATTCGTATGCCACCATCTACAATTATTTCAAAGACAGCAACGACCTGCTCTTTGAATGTGTGCCGCAACTCAAGTCCGAATGTGAGCATTTTGTGAAAACCCAAACAAAAAAAGAAGCGCACGGAAAAGAAAAAATAAAGTCAATCGTGACAGCCTATGCTCAGTTTTTTCTGAAATCGCGAGGCATATTCGACCTATTTTTCCTTGAACCGATGGGCGATGCCGCACATCAGAAAGAAACCGGATCGCAGATTGCTACATTTCTGGATCAACTCTGTGCCGAAGAATGGGAATATTCCGAGAAACTGGAAATCATCAATGTCGCAAAAACGGAAAATATGAGAATGCAAATCCGCTTTGCCACAATGGGAATGCTGCTGTTTCACGTCAACCGCAACACCCCTGAAGATGCAACCGATTTTGACACCATGTTCGATTGGCAACTGAACAAGATTCTGAAAATAAAATCAGAAAAGCCCGAAAAACTCAAAAACAAAAAATGAACGGCAGAGTTTTTTTTCTCTCCCAGCCAAAAATAAATATCTTTATCATTCCAAAATATTGAACATAAAATGGAAGACAGCAAACCCGCCGAAGAAAACAAAAAACATCAGTCCGAAGCCATCAAGGCACTCTCCGATGCCCTCGTGGAGAGCGGCAGACGGTCGCTCGAATATGAGGTGGAGAAATATAAACGCAAGCGTGGAAACGGTAATGTGATCATGATGGGATATTATCAGAAAAAACTTTACCGAGCCATCCTTGCCTTGCGCGACTACAACGACAAAATGAAGTGAACAACCTCATTCTCAAAGCAACTTAACGCACCCCAAAGAACCGGACAGAAAAACAAACTGCCTACTGGTCTGAACTTTTATATTTTTTGCATTGTTATCTTAGTATGTAGTAATTCATAGTAACAATCATTAAAAAACGATACAATCATGGGCGATCTTGGTATATTATGGACTATCATCATAGGTGTGCTTGCCGGAGCCATTGCCGGCTGGCTGATGCGGGGCAAAGGATTCGGATTCATCATCAACCTCATTGTTGGACTTGTGGGCAGCATCATGGGTTCATTCATCTACAAATTGCTGGGATTGGGCACAAGCGGAGTTTTGGGACTGTTGCTGATGTCGGTAATCGGAGCAGCCGTTCTGCTTTGGATCATTTCCCTGTTTGGCAATCGGAAATCGGGCTGACGATCGGAAACGTGCATCAAAACTTCTCGTAAGATTTTGCATTGTCATGCAATGTTTTGCTCACGGAAAGTGTTTTGCGCGCTACTTTGACATCCTTGCCGTCGTCGAGCCAATGCACAGCACGCGCTGCGGCGGCTTCCCAATTTGTCATTTTGTTTCGTCCCACCATCCAGTTTTTACTCTCATAGAAATCTATGAAATATTGGCTGAGCATACCGGACTGATCTTCAGACATCTGCTTCTTTTCAATAAAAAATTCCTTGACCTGAGCTTGCGTAGGTGGTGTGAACGCTTCTCTCTTTGGTTTCGTTTTGTTTGATTTATTTTTAGTGTTGTCTGAACAATTCCCCTCTATATGATGGTCATTTGGATAGCCATTTGAATGGTCGTTTGGATGGAATACGATGCTGTAGATACCACTCTTTTTTTTCGACTTGCCGCTTTCGTATTCTATCAAACCGCATTGCTTGAGACGGTTGCGCACATCGAGCAGTTTCCGTTCCGACAGCCCCAATTCTCCGCAAATGAATCTGTTAGATTGATTGAACGGATTTTTCCACCCCAACGAATTACACGTATCCAGCAGTTTGAAATAGAGCTGAGTTTCGTACGACGTGAATGACAGTTCTTTATTGAGACGCCAAAAGCGGTTGATGAGTTCTATGTAGTTCATATTTTCTTGGATAAAAATGTTTTTTTTGTGAGACAATTCTGTGCAAAAAATAGAGCAGCTTCCCTTTCCGGCATTCGTTTCATCTGATTTCTGCTTCGGGAAGCTGCTCGTGAGTGTAGTTTGATAGTTGTGTGTGTGTAAAGTATGTTGTGTGTTAAAGAAAAGAAAGTCTGCTATCAGTCGGCTGCATAGTAGCGTTCACGCCCGCGCTTATAATTGCGGAGCACTTTTTTTATATTCTTATTTTCAGCAATTTCGAGAACCGTTTTCGAATCCACACGCACGCGCAACATACGTGGTTGATTTGCCTTTATACGGTCTATAATCTCCTGCCATTCGGCTCGTTTTTCCCGAAATTCGGATTCGGTGATGTATTCGTATGTTCCTGCCATAGTAATGTATAATTATTTTGTTGTATTTGATTTTATTTCCCTCTAAAATGTTCGACTGAACATTTTGTTATATCAATGGAAAATGACAGCACTAGGACTGTGATTGTCTTCCAGATCTTCCAACTGACGATTTTCTGTATCTCGGATTGTTTGCATTTCTAATTCCCTTACCTGCATTTTATGTTCTTGACACAATGCCCACACCGATACCAAAATATATAGTATGATGAGGATGCCAAGCAGCCATCGACGATCATCGTCGTGCCCAAATCTTATTGTTTTCATAAGCTATTATTTTTCAATTATTATATGTTATTCAATAGATTAGCTATCGTAACCCATCTGTCAACAGACCTAAATTGGGGTTCTGTTCAAGATATTTCAGAGTGTGCAGAAGCCTGCTTTGAAAAAATTTCAAAGAACGTTTTCTCTTCTTTTGACTGGCAGAAGAAGTTGTCGTTTTAACTATTAAGTGTTAAACAGCAGATCTGTCATCAACCGGTCTTCAGCTCATGCTCTCTGTCAGAAGCGATCTCTATGGCTTGGTTCACCAGCTCACGATGCGACTGCTGCATACCGTCAATGGCATCTTCGAGCCGGCTGGTGAGCAATGTTTCCAGATCGTCCAGAGCATCCAGATTTATTGTCATCGCATACAGATTGCAGAGGCGGATCTCATCTTCTGTTTTCTCAATTTCGGCTTCAAGCATAACATCCTGACTGCAAAATTCTATGCACTGAACCTTCCCCGACCAACAATCCAGCCTGTTGATGCAACTCACAAATCGGTCTACGATGGGCGTAACATAGACTACAGTGTCCATCAGATTGATGTAGAGCGATTCTTCGGATTGCATTTTCCGTTCAATTGTGTATACGTGGCAAGGTGTCATTTTGATATTTTTGAGAGTCTTTAATCCGTTTTTTGAGACCGTTTGGGTAACCATTTATCAACCCGATCCTCCGATATCGGACAGTATGTATTTGATAGTAATATTTAACATCTTTTATTGTGTAATCAATTGATTTTTGAGAAAATAAGTAATACATTTACAGAGTATTGAGGCTTCAAAACCTTTTGTTCTCAGTCTGATTTTTCAGACAATCATGCTTTATTTTTTATTTTGTGTAAGATACCGTTATGTAGCTTCCGGCTAGATGATTCCGGTATTGATTTATTTACATTATAACTACTTAAAAAATTAAACGCCATGAAACAAAAAGTGATAACAATGCTCGCAGAGCTGAAACCATCAGGAATAATCAACATTGATTGCAATCTACTGCCCAGAGGCTACAGAGTGAAACAAATTCTGTCTTCTACTCTCGAATCCAGTTACAATTTTCTTGATCTGACCAAAAGAAAAAGTTTCTTACTTACTCTTTTGATTGAATCGAACGATAAACAACTGGATCAGAACGAAGATTGCAGCGTACTTTCTATTGATCTGAATCCTTACATCTAAAGGTGGGGACAATGAATAGTCCGGATGTGAACCAATCTGATCCTATTTTTTTGTTACAGATTGTAAATCTAGTCTCCGACCTGTCATCTACTAAGCCTTGCTTGTGTGCAACGCTCATTTCTGCCGCCAAACCGCAATAGAATGGACATAGCTTTGAACAAAAAGTGATCCATTGGCTCAAGAAATGAACATAAGTTTTTCACAAGCAAGGCTTTTTTCATTTGCCGAATGTTCATCCATTCCAGATTCATTTTTTCATTATTTTTCTTCATAATACTTGTTTATTAAAGCATTTATATTAAATTTACGCCCATTATCACAATCAGATGAATCTATGAGTGTGAATAATTACAATACAAAAATATGTTCATTAGAACATATATGCAAATATTTTGAGCATAAAATTATGTTCAAATGAATATTTTAACTTTTGTTATGAGTGGAACAGATATAATAAATCGGATCATGCTGATCAAAGAGGAGTTAGGTTACGAAACCGTAGGATCTTTTGCTGATGCGATAAACATAAGCCGTCCGAACTTTTCGCAGATGATGAAAGGCAATCGCCCCATAGGAGACAGCATCTTGAATAAAATATGTGTTCAATTGAACATAAATAAAAACTGGTTACTTACAGGCAACGGGCACATGCTGACACAAGCCCATGCTCCCCTTAAAGATGTGATGCAGTCAGTGAATCCTAATGTGATGTTTGTGCCTCTGGTGAGCCAATATGCCTATGCCGGATATCTGAGCGGATATGCCGACAATGAATATCTGGATGCACTGCCATTAGTTCCCGTGATGGTAGACCATGAACTGAAAGGGCGCTACATCATGTTTGAAGTGAAAGGAGACAGTATGAACGACGGATCGGAACAAAGCATCCTCGAAGGCGACAGACTGCTGGGACGTGAGATAAAACGTGATCTATGGAAATATAAGCTGCACATCAATAAATGGGACTTTATTGTGGTGCACCGCACGGAAGGTATATTGGTGAAACGTATCATAGAACATGACACCGAGCAAAGTACCATCACATTGCATTCACTCAACCCTGAATACGAAGACCGCACTTTTTCGCTCAACGATATCACACAGATATTCAACGTAATAGAAGTACACCGAAACAGACGTAGATAGAAACAACTGTCACCGAAAACATATCAACTCCACATATCTCAAGCACGATGAATGACGATAGCACCGATTTTGAAGGAATAGCCGACGACATGCGTTCGCTGCACATGAAATTGCCGCAACAACGCCTGCAAATAGCCATACCGGATGCGCGAAATGTGCTGAGCGGTGCCTTGAGTTATTTTCTGAGCATTGAAAACAAAAAGCTGCAATGGTTGCCCGAATACGATGAAGTCGCAGATTGGCTCTCTTCCAATCAAGGACGGGGACTGTTCATGTATGGCAACTGCGGACGTGGCAAAACCCTGATCGGACAATACGTCTTGCCTGCCTTGCTGCTCAAATACTACAACAAGATAACCTCCACATATAATGTGCAGGAAATGAATGCTAATCTGGATCTGGTGTTGAAAAAACACATCATTTCGCTTGACGACATCGGGACAGAAGAAGTAAGCAACAACTTCGGCAACAAACGGATGGCTTTTGCCGAAATAATGGACGCTGCCGAAAAAGAAGGAAAGCTCATCATCGCATCTTCAAACCTTGATGCTGCCGACATCAGCTCTCGCTATGGCGACAGGGTGCTGGATCGTATTGTAGCATGCACAAGGCGCATCGCGTTCAACGGTAAAAGCCTGCGCTGGTAGTATATCAGATATAAAGCGTAGCCAATTCCCGCAAACAAGTTTTGCCCAATTGAGCATATTTATATACTTTTGCATCTGCAATGAACTTTGCAATGCTATAAAAAACAAAGACTACAATGCTCATTATGCAAAGAAAGATCTTACTGTCTCTATCGTTCGTTTTTGGTTCACTGTGGAGTATAAAAGCTCAAACAGATTCACTGATTGTGGCGTCCTCATCGTCTATATTCGACAACAAGTTTGTGAAGTCACTCGCATTAGATACCATCTGTGCAGGAGATGAAACAACCGTCTTCGAGACAAAGAACTTTATCATACCGGCAGCCGTCATAACTTACGGATTCGGGCTACGTTTCATTCCCGGGCTCAAAACCTTTGACCGGAACATCCAGAAGGAAATACAAAAAGGAGTTAAAATGGACACAGAGGTTGAGAACGCAATCATGTTCCTGCCCATCGTATCGGTCTATGCGCTCGATTGGTGTGGAGTGCCTGCACGTCACAGTTTCAAAGACAGGGCAATTGTCACCGCATCCTCTTTCTCGATGGCATACGGAGCCGTGTTGTTGTCAAAGTTTTTGACAGAACGCGCACGCCCCGATATGAGCAGCAACAGATCTTTTCCGTCGGGACACACCACAGCAGCATTTGCTGGAGCTCACATACTGATGAAAGAATACAAACACATATCACCTTGGATTAGTGTTTCGGGCTATGCTGTGGCCACCTCGGTCGGATTTTTGCGGCTTGCCAACAACAAACACTGGTTCAGCGATGTGATTGTGGGTGCAGGATTTGGCATATTGAGCGTCGAACTCAGCTACTTGCTTCTACCTCATCTTTCACGAATGATTGTCTTCGGGAACAAGAATGAGCGAAAAGTGCTTACCCTGAATCCATCGTTCGGATACAATTGGGGCGGCATTGGCCTCAGTTATCAATTCTGACAGAGGCACATTCATTTCCATCACGTTTCAACCTGTATAACCAGAATGCACTGGTTCGGTTGGGTAATTTATCTATCAGTTCATACCCTCGGGTGATCTTGTTGTTCATTTGCTCATCTTTCAAAGAGGGCGAAGTTTCACTATCGGTCTCGACGAGGAGCCAGAGAGGCGGACGAGTGATCATCATCATTTCTATCTCGTCATTTATGCGCTCGTCCACCAAAGCGTGCATAGATTGCAGGATGAAATATTTTCCGTAAGGCTTTAGCCCCGTAATCAGATAAGTGGGTGCATACACATCATAGAGATACACACTGTCACGCTCATCGGCTGGTATACGGTCTATGAAGGCATTTATCCTGACCGAAAATTCTTTATCGACATTGTTCTCAGACTTTTTGATGAATGCACTGCCCAACAGCATTGCAACGAGCATTGCCAACACAATCCCGAAATGCTTACCGGATACGGCCTGTCCCATTCGCGAACCGGCAAAGAAAAGAAGCCCTAACGGCACAACAGGAATGACAAGCGACAGATAATTGTAGCAACATCGTCCCAAACACACAGGCAAAAATCCGAGGAGAAATATGAGCACACAAAACAAGTAAATATTTCTGTCCCAGTATTCCTTTTGCCAAGCATAAACGCCCGCCACAAACACAGCCAAAGCTAAGAATGCCAATCCATAGAATAATATCACCGATTGAGGCACAAGCATCTCCCAAGCACTTTGAGCATACAGCAGATTGTGGATGAATGTCGCGCGAATCATCCCAATGAGAGCACCTTGTCCCAAAGAATGAAAATAAGTTACAATGAGCGTGCCAAATATCAACACAGACAAAGCAAAGGCAACCGAAAACGAAGCAAAGTCTTTCCATTTTTTGTCTTTCAGCAACAGTAAGGTGATGAAAACTACACAAGCGCAGATCATACCTGCATTATTAGCCCTCATCCAGAAAGTGACGGAGAAACAAAAACCAAGTATCAGTGCCTTACAGACTGATATTTGTCTGTTGTCCGTAAAGTAGAATCGAAGTGTATAGTATAGCGACAGCATGATGAAAGGCAGGCTATATTCTTCTGTTTGATTGCCGTAGCGGATGGTGAACCTGAAAAACAATAAAAAGGCAGCCACAACAACAGCCATCTGCAAGCGGGACAAGGAAAACAATCGACCCGATTTGCATATCAAAACCAGTGTAACAAACAAACTAAGCGTTTGCAGTGCAAATATACCACTCTTGCCGGGGGCGATGAGTTGTGCCAGAGCCTCAATAAAAATGATGACAGGTCCTTTGTGATCAAAAAAATCGACATAAGGCGTTTTTCCGTCCAGAAACGCTTGCCCCAACAACGTGAAGATGGCACTGTCAGTCCCGTAAAAACCGTCCTTGAGTAGAGGTGTAGTAGCTTTAGAAAACAGGAACAGAAAACCTGCACTCACGAGCAGTAATGCCAAATAGCACATGATCCGCCCTTTCACCGTTTGTTTGTAATTGTTTTGCAATATCTGCATCTCTTTTGGATTGTATATCGGACGAAGTTAAGGGAAACTTTTCATATTTCTGTGCGATACACAACTATATAGAATGTATAAAAAAAAACGGCAACAAGAAAAATATCCCGTTACCGCTCTATAATTTATTTTATTTTTCAACAATATTCACTCAATAATCCGATCCGGCAACAACTGATGTCGCACTCAGACGTTTCTGCGGAGCAGCTTTAGTCTTACCCAGCTGTCCACTCAAGTTCCTATCCACGTAGAACAAATCGACACCATACTCATTGTTTGAATATAATTTTTGCTCCAGCATGATGGTACGCATATTTGCATTATCGTGCCAATAGTAGCGGGAAGAAGAAGGATCTATTGACGAATCGGGTTGACCATATTTCTGAGTCAGACTGTTTTTTATTATTTCCACATCGTTGCTCGCTGCCTGAAAGGTTTCATACGACTTGGTGAACAGTCCTGAACTCAGACCTTCTTTGAACATCAAAGTGGCATTGTCGTATACAACATTAGCCATATTCACATTTTCGAGTAATGTGGCCTCGCCACTCGATGCAATCACATTGATCCTGTCGATGCGCTTCGTTGCGAGCAAATAATCCATAGTAGCATTTTGTTGTGCTCCAAACTGTAATCCCCAAAAGCCTTCCACAGTTATGCTTGCAGGCGCATCAGCAGGTGTTGTGCCCGATGTTGCAGAAATAGTGTTGCTATGAGGATAATAAGTCACGGTTTCCGGCTGGGCATGATCAGCGACAGGTTGTTTCACAACCGACTGTGAATTATTACTATAAGGCATTGCCTTATGGGATGTATTTCTTGGATTGTAGCCGGACGGAACAGTTTCCTGAACATCACTCCCAAACGCGCTTTGCACACTGATGTAGTTTTTCCAATCTATGTCAGGGTTGAGGTTTGAAGCAGTATTTCGGGCATAAGCTTTCGATGTTGCTGCAGCCGAAGAATAAGTCTGCTTATTGGATGACGAAACTCCGTTTGGATAGAGTTCTGTAGCGGGTATGCGGTGGCTGTAACTGCCTTGCTTGGCTTTCTGGTATGGCATCGCATTTTCAGGGTGGTAATATACTTCACCAGCCAATTGCCGGGTAGCTTCCTCAGCCTGACGTTTTCCATTCAGACAAGCATCAGCAAAGTTGGGGTTTTTTATATCACAATTCACAACATCTCCACCCTGCTGTGCAAAAGAAGGTGCTGATGATGCATATTCACCATAATTAGCAGGAACGCCTGTGCGGGTTTGTTGCTTTCCTGACAAGCATCCATCGCCAAAATTGCTCGAATGAATGTCGCAGGGCACAGTCTCAGATTGCACTGACGGCGAAGTGTAAGCAGGTGAAGAATAGGGACAAACATTGCAGGACGGCTGAACACTTGCGTATGTTTGCTCTGCCGGAGCCGTTGCCATATTGTTATTTTGCCGCACGGGTAAGGACGATGCATAAGCTGCATTCAACTTTTGTGCATTTTTGCTGCTGAGATCTATGCTTATGAGACTTCCGTCTTCGGCATAGAAACGGAGTGTGTTCACTTGGGCATTAGTTGCCAGAAAACCAAAATCACCGCTATAGGAGACACTCGTACCTTCTGCTATCTTCCGGATGTTAGACCCTGAACCCTGCTCTTTGGAGAACGCTTCGTAAGACGTCAGCCTAAGACTGTAGGTGCGTCCGTCGCTGGTCAACATGCTGAGTGGTTTGGTTCTGTCCAGAACGAAATTTGTTGCACCCCATTTCAGGTTGAACAAAGTCTGGTTACCTTCTGTGCTGAACATATAGCTAAGATCTGAACCCGCAAAACTGATTTTTTCCCACTTCGTGGCAATGTCCGTTTGTGCGACAGGAGGTGTGGATTGGCTACCATAGTATGAATTTTGAGCCGAGCAAATGCTTGTTGCTGCAAAAACTATAGAAATAAATAATTTTATTTTTCTCATCGTTTTGTAAATCCTGATTTATTTGATATGCAAAAATATCAATATATCTTTGTATTTGTCATTTTTTTGAAAAAAAAAACATTAATAATCAAAATAATGCGCTCTTTTGATCTACAAAAGCAATGTTTGAGGTCTGAAGTTTTTGGGGCGATGTGTTAAATGTTGAGTTCGCAATCGAATCGTGTTTTTTCGCGGTTCGACTTTTAGTTTATCTTTTCTTTTTCAAGAATACAGATACATGAAAAAAACCCGGACAAGCAGGCATACAAAAACTCTAAAGTATGAATGGGATCTTTTTTATTCAAACCGACATCCACACTTTAGAGTTCTCTCTACGAATTTAAATGAAAAAAGCTTAACTACTTACTTAGCCTCAGCCAATTTATCGTTGTGCAATTTTTCTTGTATTGTTTCTTTCAGGTCGTCTACTTTACGGCTCAAATTCCTTTTAGCAACCTTCGCTTTGCGGCTTGTTCTGTTCGCATAATATTCAGCTTTGTCTTTTGTTTTTCCTGCAAAATCTTCAACATCGTCACATAGGTTGTCAAATTTTCCGTCTTTTGCAAGTTTGTAGATGACAAGAGAAATAGCAGCTCCTGCTATTGCTCCGATAAGTACTTTTTTCATAATGTAGTCCTCCTTTATTTTAGTGTTCTTTTTTTACTTTATCTGTTATACAATAAACGGTGTTAGTGCTTTTATTGTTCAACTAAATCCAAGTTTTTTTCTTAAAAAAACAAAATCACGAATATGCGGTAATGCATGCAGAATGATGGGTGATCTGCCTTTTCGCACATCTGCACACCTGCAACTCTTTTTGAATAAAAAAAGAACCTTCTGTTGCTTTGCAGCAGCAAAAAGTTCTTTCACATTATCAAACTTGTTTAGTGGAAACTCTTTACCTTATTTTACAGCTTTGTTGACATCTTTCTTAACGTCTTTCGCTGCCTTAGATACGTCTTCTTTCACATCTTTTGCTGCGCTTTTGGCTTTTTCAGCAGCTTTTTCGGCAGACTCTTTTGTCTGGTCAATGACTTTTCCGGCTTTGTCTTTGGCATGTTCAAGACCTTCTTCAGCATTGTCTTTCACCGCTGTTGCTCCTTCCGAAACGGCTGCTCCTGTCTGATGAGCTGCGCTGTCTATTTTTTGTGCTGCTCCTTCAACTGTAGCTTCGGGTTCTGGTTGTTGTTTTTTTTCACCTGTACATGCAACAAAAGAGAATGTAAAACCTGCTATTGCAGCGATCATAAATAATTTTTTCATTGTTTCTGGGTTTTGTAATTAGTTAAACGTTATGTTATGCAAACACAAATATATATTATTACAATAATAAAACAAGAATATGTAATAAATGTTCGTTATGTTGTTAAGAAACTTTATGCTCGCTTAGCAATATCCAACATCATGCAATAAGGCTTTTCTCTAAAATAATAGCTAGATTTGCACCGTATTCAACTTTTGCAAAATTATGAAACAAACCTATAAGATACTCATCCTGCTGGCATGTGTGGCAATTGCGGTGTTCTATTTGACCAAATGCGCCGGCAAAGAAAAAAAAGAAGAGGCACACATCTCGCACGAAATGGTGCTCACCCAGATAGAGAGTCTCGGCAATCTGCAAGTAGTGAAATATAACATTCAGGACATTGTGGAATATGAAAAAACACGCACATTCCTGCCCAACTCCAAAACTGCGCTCATTGTGGTGGGTGAGGTCACCGGCTGCATAGACCTGACAAAGATCAAACAAGGTGACATCGAAACGATTGGTGACTCGGTGAGCATCACACTCCCCGACCCCGAGATATGCACCGTGAAGATAGATCATTCCAGATCGCGGGTCTACAACGTACAATTCGGACTGTGGGAAGAAGCCCGCCTGATCGACGAAGCCTATGCCTATGCAGAGAAACAAATCGAGGCCGAAGCCCGAAAGATGGGAATAGCTGTCGATTGTCGCGAAAACACTCAGAAGGTGCTGCACCCGATCTTGTCGGCGCTGGGTTTCAAGAAGATAGATATCCGTTTCAAAACGCCTGTGCAGGATCGCAAGCAGAATTTTGAACGCGACAACTCAATCAAGATTGTTCCATGACGATGGCTCCGTTTCGGTTCAATTTTCCGCAATGGGATTCCGACCTGCTTGTCCTGATCAACAGCAAAAGGAGCGAATGGCTCGATTCATTGATGACAGCCATAAGCAATCACTGGGTTTTCGCAATTGTATGTGCTGTGGTCTGCATCCTGATAGCCTATAAATGCCGTAAGAACGGACTGACTGCTATATTTTTCCTGATCGGAGGCTTGGCTGCAGCCAGCGGACTAAACAATCTGCTGAAAATCATAGTCCGCCGCCCACGTCCATGCGAATCGCTGTTGGGCTCAATCAATATACTCGAAGATTGTGGTGACGCTTTCAGTTTTTTCTCCGCACACTCGTCCAATGCTTTCTGTCTCGCCTTGTTTTCGTCACTTTTGTTGCGTAACAAATGGTATGCGATCATCATTAACATTTGGGCAGTAACGGTTGCATACAGCAGGTTATATGTCGGTAAACACTACCCTTTGGATGTGCTTTGCGGCATAATTTTCGGTTCTGCTATCGGATTTCTGACTTTTGAATTGTTCAGTTTATATAAAACAAGTAAATTGCAGCAGACTTAATTTTTTTTTATTTATCCGATTTTGAAAAAATACAAGTAAATTATCACTGACATGAAAAAGATTCTATATCTCTGCGTTTTTTCGCTATTGCTTGCCGGATGCAGCAACAAATCTTCCGTTTTTGGAGACAAACGAGTTGCACACATACATGTTCATTACAATGACAGCACAATGTCGGAAACCAACATCGGTTATGACAACGAAAACCGCCTGTCGACCTTCACAAACACCAACACAAGAGGCAGCAGAACCTATAGTTTCACAATTGACTCCGTGAGATACGACGTGGATTCGATGACCATGTACGACAATGCCAATAAACGCATTTTTGAATATGTCATCAAGCAAGGATTGGCCATCAACTGCTACGTAACATCACCCGACGAAGGCAATTATACAGCCTCGTTCCACTACATCAATGGACATCTGTTCGCCATTCACGAAACTCGCTCCCTGAGTTTCAGTAACACTCCCGATACGATTATACGTATAACTTATGATGAAAAAGGCAATATAACATCATTTAAAAACAAATACCTGTCGACCTCAATAACCCCTTCGTCCGACAAGAATAAGGATAATCTGATGCTTGCACCGGTCAATCTGGACACCTACGCACCCGCTTTCTATGCCGGAATACTCGGACTTGCACCCAAGCAAAAAACCGAAGCATACACAGACAGTTCAGACCTGAAAACATCATTCTCCTATTCCGAGGCAGACAAAACTGCAACAATCACGACGACCAACACGGCAGGCGAAAAGACCACTTTCAGTTACGATTTTAAATAAATTACTCGTTTATATCTTCCGAAAAACAGGACAATGTCCTTATTTGTACTGAAACTGCTTATGTCCGTCTTGTATTTCTATCTTTTTTATATTGTTTATCGATATAGATTGGGGTAAACCGATGAAGCGGGACTGATCGCCCACGATATAAAGAATCTTGAAGATAGATCTTATCAAAATAGAAGATCATTTTTTTTCATCTCTGTGAAGCGAATTTCCAGAGAAGCCTTTTTTGCAAGAAAAAACAGAGTTTTTACAGATTTTAAAAAATGGAAATGAGAAATAATAATTATTTGATAATATTCAAACCTATTGTTTTTACGTTCGTTTACTTAATTTGTGCTTTGGGATTACAGGTATTATTCTATTTTATAATATCTAGGATTGACATTAAATATTATGAATATTGTGTCCCCTTATCTCTCTTGTTAATATTACCATTTGTTTATGTCTTATACAGAAAAAAGTATGCTGAGAAGTCTACTTTTAAAACCAAATATTTTATATACACAGCAATATCTGCAATTGTATATTACGTAATTTTATTTTTATCGCAAAGCGAACACAATAGCATTGTTGAGCATGTTCTTTATCGAGAAATTTTTTATATTATCACATTCTTAATATTATACCCGATCATAGAAGAAATATTCTTTAGAGGTATTTTACTAAAAATGTTGGCTAATGATATTCCTCTAATATTAAATATTATAATTGTGAGTCTCTTGTTCGCTTCTATTCATATTTTTTCAATAAGAGGTCTGGATTTCTCAATAATGTATTTATCTCAATTTTTTATTTTTATTATAATATCTTCTTTTATTTATATTAAAACAAAAAATATATATTGCTCCATATTATTTCATTTTGTATACAATTTATGTTGGTATTTATTTAGATTCATATAGTATGAGAGTAGATTATCAAACATCATTATCAATAAATAGAGAAT
>JBKECE010000259.1:0-5536 GCA_047974325.1 Dysgonomonas sp.
GTTTGTGCAAGAAACAGCATGTCCCGAATCGGATACGATCACTTATGCGTTGTCAATGAAGAAAAAACAAGCTTTTACGATCAATCTACGCTATCCTGGTTGGGCAAAACAAGGTTTCACACTGCTGATAAACGGAAAAGTGCAAAAATTGGATCAACGTAATTCCGGACGATACATCCCTGTTAAAAGGACATGGGCAAATGGCGACAAAATCAGCTATATTTTGCCGAAGCAATTCAGCTCAGAAGAAGCTCTTGGCGATTCCACATTGCGGGCATACTTGTATGGGCCGATTGTTTTATCTGCCTTGACGCTTGACAATCAGTCTGTTTATCCGGTCGTTGTTGCTGACGATTTGCATAATGCACCGGCTGTGATCAAAAAAACAGGAAATGACCTGACTTTTGAAATGGTCAAAGCAAGTCCGCAGGTGATAGAAATGATACCATATTACAAGACAGAAAATAAGCCTATGATGACCTATTTTCAGCACTATACAACCACTCAATGGGAAAATCAAAAAGACAAAATACTATCCCAGCAAGATGCTGAACGCTGGCTCAGGGAGCAAACCGTATCGCATTTCAAACCCGGCGAAATGCAACCCGAGCGAGATCACAGTTTCAAAGGTGAACATCTGGAATTGGGTGAAATGGAAGGACGCAAATATAGGAAAGCTGTCGATGGAGGATATTTTTCATTCGATATGGATGTTTTGCCTGATGTGGCGCAAAATCTGCAATGTACATTTTGGGGAAATTTGGGTGATATTTATAAATTCAATATAACAGTGGACAATGTGTCTGTGGCAACAGTCATCATTCACTGGTGGGGAAGCAGTTTTCAGGATAAAAACTATCACATTCCTTTGGAATTGACAAAAGGAAAATCGAAAGTGAGCGTAAAATTTACGGCTCTCGACGACAGATGTGTTGCCGGCCCATTGTTTGACTGCAAGATACTCAAGCAATAGAAAAGTGTAAAAATCTGATCTATTTATACAAAAATGTGCACAGAGAAGAGTATTTAAACATATTTGACCAATTTGTATGCTATCTGGTTTCACTACAGCTCTAACTTTGTATCTATCCGAACTATCTTTTCTCAGGAAGAAATTACAATAAAATAGAAATACCGATGAAACACTTTTTTTATTCCTGTTTATTTTTACTTTCAACGTCAAGCATAATAGCTCAGACTACTGTTCCCGATTGGGAAAATCCGGAAGTCTTTGCTGTCAACAAAGAATCAACAAGAACCACCTCTTTGCCCTATGCTTCGATCAAACCGGCATTGGCTGACGACTATAAAATGTCGCCTTTCTATCAATCGCTGAATGGCAAGTGGAAATTTTTGTGGTTACCCAAACCTGCGGATGTCCCTGCAAATTTCTATAGTGAAAGTTCTGATGTGAGCAAATGGGCAGATATGCCTGTTCCCGCAAACTGGGAATTTAACGGATACGGCATTCCGATGTATGTGAATACGGGATTTGGTTTCCAAAAAAATCCTCCGTTCATTGATACAACAGATGCTCCTGTCGGAGCTTACCGTCACGAATTTAATATTCCGAACGACTGGGACGGACGCCGCACTTTTATCCATTTTGAAGGGGGTACTAATGCGATGTATGTGTGGGTGAACGGGCAAAAAGTCGGTTATACAGAAAACTCGAAAAGTCCGGCAGAATTCGACATCACAAAATATGTGCGCAAGGGTAAGAATACGCTCGCTTGCGAAGTACATAAATTCAGTGATGGATCGTATCTCGAAGATCAGGATATGTGGCGCTTGGGAGGCATCAATCGTGATGTATACCTTTACAGCACTGCCCAGACACGCATCTTCGACTTTTTCGCACATCCCGACTTGGACAATAATTACAAAAACGGGTTGTTTTCGCTGGATGTGATTCTCAAAAATTATGCAAATGCCGATAAAGCACAGGTTTTGGAAGCGTCTGTGTTGGATAAGTCCGGCAAAAGCGTTTTCTCGAAACAGCAAAAAGTAAATATTCCGACTGGCAGCACTGAGAAAGTAACATTTTCCGGCACAGTTGCCTCACCATTGAGGTGGACAGCCGAAACTCCCCATTTATATTCATTGCTGATAACCTTGAAAGATGATAAAGGCAACGTGGTGGAGGTCACTTCACATAAAATAGGATTCAGAAAGATAGAGATAAAAGACGGTCAGGTGTTAGTGAATGGTAAAAAGATTTATTTTAAAGGTGTCAATTTACATGAGTTCAATACCAATACAGGGCAGGTTGTAGATTCTGCGGTTATGCTCCGCAACATTCAGTTGATGAAAGAATTGAATGTGAATGCAGTGCGTACATCTCATTATCCGCAACCCCCTCTGTGGTATAAGCTGTGTGATGAGTATGGTCTTTATCTTGTCGATGAGGCAAATCTGGAATCTCACGGTTTGGGTTACGGGCCTGACAATGTTTCCAACTTTCCCGAATGGCATGCAGCTCACATGGATCGTATTGAACGATTGATAGAGAGAGATAAAAATCATCCGTCTGTCATTTTCTGGTCATTAGGCAATGAGGCTAGCAATGGAAAAGCTTTTTACGATATGTATGATTGGGCTAAAGCCAGAGACGACAGTCGCCCCGTGCAATATGAACAAGCGGCCAGAAACCGTAACACAGATGTGATTTGTCCGATGTATCCTTCTTGGAGCAGTATGCAGCGCGATGCAGCGGCAGATCTTGGCAGACCTTTTATCATGTGCGAATATGCCCACGCCATGGGCAATAGTATGGGTAACTTTCAGGACTATTGGAATCTGATACACAGCAGCAAGAACATGCAGGGTGGATTCATCTGGGAGTGGTATAATCATGGATTCAAAACAAAAGATGAACAAGGACGTGAGTATTGGGCTTATGGAGGGGATCTCAAAGGATATGACAAACCTAATGATGGCAATTTCTGTATAGACGGAATCATCTCTCCCGATCAGCAATATCTGCCGCACACTCACATTGTGAAAAAAGTGTATCAGAATATTCTTTTCGAAGCAAAAGATCCGGTGAAAGGGCAAATTCGAGTTGTGAATGATTTTAAATTTACCGACATCACAAGTCAGAATTATTCTTTCAAATGGGTACTCCTCAAAAATGGTGAAAATGCAGGCGAAGGCGTGTTCGATGTTGTTGTTCCCGCTGATACGAAAAAAGATGTGAAACTCAATCTTCCGTTAATCTCCACGGAAGTCGGTGTCGAATATTATCTACAGATTTTCGCCTATACGAAAGAAGCTACTAAATTTATTCCGTCCGGATTTGAAGTAGCCAAAGGTGAATTTGCTTTGTCAGGAAACAATTATTTTTCGAAAGAACCGCTTCGTACAGGATCGCTGAGCATAGACAAACAGAGCGACAAAGTGATCGTTAAATCAGGAGATGTGTCTTATGAATTTTCAACACAGGCGGGAAAATCACTGATAAGCATGTCGGACAATGGTAAACGGATATTCGATGAACTTCCGCGATTCAATTTTTGGAGAGCGCCAACAGATAACGATTTTGGAGCTTGGGCACAATATAATCTGCGTGTTTGGGATGCAGCAGGACACAATATGAGCTATAAATACAAAGGCTTGCAAGAAACAGACGGGAACATAACGTTCGGTTATGAAGCTGTGCTCAAAGGTGTTGAAGCCAAGGTAGATGTATCTTATACCGTAAATAAAGACGGTAGCCTCACGGTCAACTCCCATTATCATGCATTGTCTGACGAATTGCCCGAAATGATGCGCTTTGGGATGATGATGGTGCTACCCAAAGAATACAATGATCTGGCTTGGTATGGACGTGGTCCTTATGAAAACTACATAGATCGTCATGACGATGCTTTTATGGGAATTTGGAACGGAGATGTGGACAAACAGGCCTATCCATACATCAGACCTCAGGAAACAGGGAATAAGACAGATGTTCGTTGGCTTACACTGAAGACTAAGGATGGAAAAGGATTAAAAATTACAGGTTTGCAACCATTATCTTTTTCTGCAACGAACAATAGACCGGAAGATCTTGATCCGGGCATGACCAAGAAACAGCAGCACGCTTCGGATATTTTGCCTCGCAAAGAGGTTGTATTGAATGTCGATCTGTTTCAACGGGGAGTTGCAGGACTCGACTCTTGGGGATCAAATCCGCTGGATCAGTATAGATTTTTGGGCAAAGAGTATCAATACGGTTACACTATCCAGATCATAAAATAAAAGAAACAACCATGAAAAGAATAATTATTATAAGCATTGCATTGACAATGGGTTTGTTGTCGTGCAATAAGAAAAATGCTGTTAAACAAACTCCACAGGATGGTATAAAATTGCTTGAAGCATCGGCTTTCGCAGACACGCTCAACGGAAAACCAATATCATTGTATACACTCAAATCTGGCAAAGGATTGATTGCTCAGGTAACCAATTATGGATGTGCGGTTGCATCGCTCTGGGTTCCTGACAAAGCAGGGCAATATGCAGATATTGTTATTGGTTATGATAGCATCAAAAAATATATCAACAATCCCGATGGTCGCTTTTTGAACACTGTGGTGGGACGTTATGCAAACCGCATCGCCAAAGGCAAATGTAAAATAGATGGAAAGGAATATAGTTTTCCACTCAACAATAACGGGCAAACTCTGCACGGTGGCTATAAAGGATTTGACACTCAGGTTTGGAATGTGGAGAAAGTAACCGAAAATTCGATAGAACTTTCATATACATCCGTTGACGGAGAAGAAGGTTTCCCCGGAAATGTGATAACAAAAGTTACGTATACACTAACGCCCGAAAATGAATTTGTCATAAAATATTCTGCAACAACGGACAAACCAACAGTGGTGAATCTTTCTTTCCATTCTTTGTTCAACCTGAAAGGTTTCGGTAGCGGAACAATTACGGATCATCTGCTTACGATCAATGCGGACAAAATCACTCCTGTTGATAGTGTCTTGATCCCAACCGGAAAGTTCGACATTGTGGATGGAACTCCTTTCGATTTCAGAAAGCCAACAGCTATTGGTGAAAGAATCGGAGTGGATAATCAACAATTGAAGAATGGTTCGGGTTATGACCACAATTGGGTGCTGAACCGAAAATCGGACAAAGATGTGGAGCTCGTGGCTTCTCTGTATGAACCTGTGAGCGGACGTTTTCTGGAAGTGTGGACAGATCAGCCCGGATTGCAATTCTACAGTGGCAATTTCTTCGACGGAAAACAGAATGGGAAGTATGGTAAACCGATGAAATACCGTGAAGGTTTAGCCCTGGAGACACAAAAGTTTCCGGATAGCCCGAACCAATCGGCTTTTCCAAATACATTGCTGAATCCCGGCGAAACCTACAGCCAAACCTGCATCTATAAATTTTATACAAAATAAGACTAAAGAATAACTATGGACTTAACTCAATTGAAAGAAAAATTCAAGAGCCTCTACGGTGAAGGCGGCTCGCTGTATACCTCACCGGGACGCATCAACCTGATAGGAGAACACACCGATTATAACGG
>JBKECE010000263.1:0-23717 GCA_047974325.1 Dysgonomonas sp.
ATCAGCAGAACATTTCCCGTATCTGCAACAATATAGTCATCCAAGCCCTGAATTACAGCAACTTTTCCTTTCGGCATTGCGACAATATTTTCAGAACTTTCATAGAAAAGTGTATTTCCATGGAGTGTAGCATTTGCCTTACCATCTTTTTCAGAGATTTCGTGTAATGAACCCCATGTTCCAAGATCAGACCAACCAAAATCTGATGCTAAGACACACACATTTGAGGCCTTTTCCATCACACCATAGTCTATGGATATATTGGGACATTGAGGAAACCTTTCTTCAATAAATCCTTTTTCGGATGATGTATTGAAAACTCCCTCTCCTTGGTCAAAAATATTTGATACATCCGGCAAGTAATTGCGAAATGCCTTCAATATAACCTGTACATTCCATATAAATATTCCGGAATTCCATAGAAACTCACCGCTTTCATAAAAGACTTTAGCCAGTTCTAAATTAGGTTTCTCGGTAAATACTTTTACTCTCGTTATTTCGTCCACCTTTTCATCACTCATCTGGATATATCCATATCCTGTTTCCGGACGACTAGGGTTAATACCTAAAGTCAATAAAATAGGATTCTTTTCAACAAAACGGAAAGCTCTCTGGATAGTTGTCACAAACTCATCTTCTTTCAGAATCAAATGGTCTGAAGGAGCCACAACAATATTTGCATTTTTATTTATTGCATTGATGTGATAAACCGCAAAAGCTATACATGGTGCAGTATTCCGCCTAATCGGCTCCAACAATATTTGGTCTGCTGACAATTCAGGTAACTCTTCCTTTATAAGATCTGAATAATTTTCATTTGTAACAATGAAAATATTTTCAACTGGTACTATTTTCTTAAAACGATCGAAAGTTAATTGCAATAAAGACCTCCCGGTTCCTAAAAAATCGAGGAATTGTTTGGGCCGCTCTTCTCGGCTGAATGGCCAAAAACGGCTACCAATACCGCCACCCATTATTACACAATAATTGTTTTTATTACTCATATAAATTAATTTATGCAATCGGTTAAGTTTTATAACAAATGTAGTATAAATTCCATGCCAAAAAAAATATAATATATATTTTTCATACCCGTAGTACATTAATATACAAATAAAAGAAGTTACTCATTTTCAACAAAATGAATATATTTAATTGTCTAACAGCCGATTAATTACATGAACAACATCAATCGAAATTACGAAAGAATGCTAGAAGCATTGCAATCAGGCGAAAGTTGTATGAATTTTCTAAGTCAAAAAATGTAAACCTCGGTTGTCTGATATTGAATTAACCCGTGTAAATATCGAACCAAATTCTTGAATATTTAGATCTTATTTATGAGTTGAAAGAGTGGATTCCTAAACCATAATTTATTATATTTGAAATTATCTAAAACTAATAAATATGATTCGAACAACAATCTTAATTTTTATACTGAGTCTTGCTTCAATTCAACTTTACTCTCAAAATTTTTATGAAGACGGAAGCATGATGTTATCTGAAGTTTCAGGAAAGAAAAACTATGGTTATGAACCAAACTCTAAAACTTCGATAAAAGTTGGTAAAATAGAAAATGAACAGGCATTTCTTAGAACATTGCTTGGACCTAATGGTGAATCAATACAATTCAGAAGGCTTGGCAGTTGTTGTGAATTCAAGAGTAAATCTGCTGCTTTTGGCTCTGGATTTTTAGATAAATATGAGATTCAATATGAAGGCCTTAACACTCCTATAATCTTATACATCAATGGATATGAATTTGAGAATCCGCAATGCCCATATGGCTTTACATTCAAAACAATTGATAAAATAGAAAAAATAGTAGTGCTCCAACAGGATAATGCTTTACAGGTAAAACCTTGTAATGAAAAGAACATTTTCATTGTTGATAATGAATTTTTATTAAAAGAAAAAGTAGGGGAGTTACCTATAGTAGATAAAAATCCTACATATGAAGGTGGAATTGATGTTTTGAAAGCGTATTTTGCAAAACAATCATTAACGGATAATAAAGCAAAGAATATAGTGTTTAGAGTGACTATTGGATTTATAGTTAACTGTAATGGAGAAGTGGGTAATCTTCAACTTCTAACAAGAGGAAAAGGAGATTTGGAAACCTTAGCAAACCAAGTTTTAGAAAAAGTGAATGAAATTCCAAGAGGTTGGCTTCCTGCCAATAAAGATGGTAAAGCTGTTGATTGTTATCAAGTATTATCCTTTACAGTAATAGATGGAAAATTAGATAAGGTATCATACAGATAAATTAATGTCAAGTATATCGAACTAATTCCTACAATTCCGTATTAGATTTAATATAAAAACAAACCAAAGAGTTACGAGGTATAAAAACAAAAAGCCGAGAAAGTTTTTTTTCATCGTTCTCTATCTCAGTACTCTTAACCGTTCTGTTCTCGAACCAATTTCTTGAAGATTTAGATTTAATTTATGAATTGAAAGAGTGGATACCTAAGCCATAAGTTATATATTTGAAATATAATTGCCTATCATAAATTATTATGAAAAACTTATTTCTACTTATAGCAATATTATTTTCTGCTATGTGTTATTCTCAACAGAATATTGATGAAGAATTACAACTTTATCTATCAGATTTCAAACATTTTAATTTTGAAAAATTGAAAAATAAAGAATTTAAATATTCAGTAGACACATTAAACCTACCCCAATATTTACGAAATACTTTTTATAAGAAAGTAACAAGAGATTTAGATTTTGGAATAAAGGAATCTATCTATTCTATTTGCCTTAATTATGTAAGAGACGATGATTTTTTAAAACACACATCAAATATTTTGCATGTTTTATCAAAAGACTCCACTATAATTGGTATAATATGTTTAAATGAATATAAAAAGATTAAAACAACTCATTTTGATGAATCTGAAATACGAAAATATATAACAAGGCATGATTCATTATATCAAACAACTACCCAAATAGATGATTTCGTCAATGAATTAACACAACAAACAGTTTATGGTTATCTATGTGGCATTGCTCCTGTCCTGAGAGATATACCTGAAAAGGATGGGTTAAAATTTAATGATATGAAAAATATAGAGGTATTTAGAAAGTGGATTAGGTCATATAATCCAGAATTTCAAACCTATGGAGTAGATGCTATTAACTATATATACAAACAACCAAAATTCTCGATTGGAAAAAAGCAAAGCATATTAGAAAAACAAGATAAAGATTTAGTAAAATATGTGAAATATCGCAACTCTATAATTAATACTTGTTCAGGATGTTTTGTTGGTATTTATGAAAGAGTATTCTGGTGAAAAAGCCTGACAGATTTCTCTATCAGGCTTGCCATTGTACCCAGACCCGGGATCGAACCGGGATGGAAGTGAATCCACTGGTGTTTGAGACCAGCGCGTCTACCAATTCCGCCATCTGGGCTTAATTTTTCGAGTGCAAATATAGGCATATTTTTGAATAATCCGTAAAGAATCTCTTCTAATTTAAAAAAAACCGTAGTGCGCTAATATATAAATAAAATAAGTTACTCACTTTCAATAAAATAATTATACTCAAGTGTTTAACAAACGATTAAATACATGAACAACTTCAATCGAAATTACGAAAAAAATATTACACATATTAAGCCCTTATCGTTAAACAAAGCATGGCAAGGTAGAAGATTCAAGTCAAAAAAATATGAAAAATATCAAAACACACTGCTTTGGCTTCTGCCTAAACTAAAAATACCTGATCCACCCTATGAGATTCATTTCAAATTTTGGTTCAGCAATCCGTTATCAGACTGGGATAATCCGGTAAAACCTACTCAATATATTAAGTAAGAAATATGGATTCAATGATAAACATATTCATATTCTTAAAGCTATCATAGAAACCGGGATCGTAAAAAAAGGAAAGAATATATAGAGTTTGAAATACTGACTATTGATAAATAATGGTAAGAAAATAGAAGCAGTAAATGAACTTAAAAATTACAAAAATAAAAATGACCCCCAGATATATATGCAATATTTTGATTATCTGTCAATATAGCAAAACGCGATATTGCTTATAAATATGGCTTTAACCCACCTAAAAAATAAACAGCTGCATATCTAATTGATATACAGCTGTAAAAATTTATTTTAGTTGTCTCACTAGGATTCGAACCTAGACAAGCAGAACCAGAATCTGCTGTGCTACCGTTACACCATGAGACAATTATTTGGCAGTGCAAAGTAATAATAAATATTCCTATTTAGCAATAATCAGGAAGTACTTCTTTTTACCTTGTTGTGCTAAAATATACCTTCCTCCAATCAGATAAGATGAATCGATGACATCTTCGTGGCTTTCGAGCTTGTTTTTGTTTATCGACACGCCTCCTGCTTGGGTTGTTTTGCGCATTTCGCCCTTCGACGGAAATATTGTTGTCTTTTCTGCTAATAAATCAACGGCTTTGATGCCAATGGTAAGATCTTCTTTTGAAATCTCAAATTGTGGAACGCCTTCAAACACCTGTAATAGCGTTTCTTCATCTAAAGTCTTAAGAGCCTCAGCTGTTGAACTTCCAAATAAAATATTTGATGCGTTTACGGCAGTTTCATAATCTTCTTGTGAATGCACCATAACGGTTACTTCCTGTGCCAATTTTTTTTGCAAGGGACGCAAGTGTGGCGAAACCTTCTGTTCTTCTGCGAGCTGTGCAATTTCTTCTTTAGGCAAATCAGTAAATATTTTTATATATTTTTCGGCATCAGCATCGCTTACGTTCAACCAGAATTGGTAAAATTTGTATGGAGACGTGTAGCGTCTATCTAACCAGACATTACCGGACTCTGTTTTTCCGAATTTGGTTCCATCCGCTTTTGTGATCAATGGGCATACCAAGGCAAATGCTTCTCCACCTGTTTTGCGGCGGATGAGTTCCGTTCCGGTAGTGATATTTCCCCACTGGTCAGATCCTCCCATTTGCAGTTTGCAACCGAAAGTCTGATATAGATGCAGATAGTCGTAGCCTTGTAGCAATTGATATGAAAATTCTGTGAAAGACATTCCTTCGGAAGATTCTCCGCTGAGTCGTTTTTTGACAGAATCTTTAGCCATCATATAGTTAACAGTCAAATGCTTACCTATATCACGAATGAAGTTTAGGAAAGAATAATCCTTCATCCAGTCATAATTGTTCACTAAAATTGCAGCATTTGGTTTGTCTGATTCAAAATCGAGAAACCGTGCCAATTGTTTTTTTATAGATTCTTGATTGTGACGAAGCGTTGGTTCATCCAAAAGGTTCCGTTCCTGTGATTTCATAGAAGGATCACCAATCATGCCTGTTGCACCACCTATGAGAGCTATTGGTCTATGGCCGGCACGTTGCATATGTTTCAGCATCATCACACCAACCAAATGCCCTATGTGCAGAGAATCGGCAGTAGGGTCGATACCTACATATCCTGATGTGAGTTCTTTTTGCAATTGTTCTTCCGTTCCGGGCATCATGTCATGGATCATGCCACGCCATCTCAGTTCTTCAACAAAATTCATCGATAGATATTATTTTTAATAAATTTGAACACAAAAATACGACTTCTTTTCCGATTATACTCAAAGAGCGGGATTTTAGTCCCGCTCTTTAATCAAAAATAGATCTGATTTATTAATTATTTTCGGGTCTTAACTTTCTCACTACCTCTCCTGTGCGCCACATTTCACTTTCGTGGAGTGCTTTTAATTCTTGTTCAAGTTTTTCACGATAGTCTGGTTTAGAATTGGTGTCGATGGAACGTTGTGCTTCATTTCCGCAAGCCACCTCTGCATATAGTTTTGCAAAAACGGGTTTTGTTGCATCATGAAAAGGACCCATCCAGTCTAATGCTCCGCGCTGAGCAGTGGTGGAACAATTGGCATACATCCAGTCCATGCCTTTTTCTGCAAAGAGAGGCATCAGGGATTGAGTCAACTCTTCAACAGTTTCGTTGAATGCTTCTGAAGGTGTATGTCCATTTTCGCGAAGCACTTCATATTGGGCTAGAAGAATACCCTGAATGGCTCCCATCAGTGTGCCGCGCTCGCCTGTGAGATCTGAAAAAACTTCGCGTCTGAAATCTGTTTCGAACAGATAGCCTGATCCAACACCGATGCCTAGGGCAATAACTCTGTCTTTAGCATGACCTGTTGCATCTTGAAAAATTGCATAACTGGAGTTCAAACCGCGTCCTTCGAGGAACATTCTGCGAAGGCTGGTTCCTGAACCTTTTGGCGCAACAAGAATCACATCTACATCGGCAGGAGGAATAATGCCTGTGCGCTCTTTGTAAGTGATTCCAAATCCGTGAGAAAAATATAGAGCTTTGCCTGCTGTAAGGTGAGGTTTGATCACAGGCCACACTTCTATCTGAGCAGCATCGGATAGCAAGTATTGGATCACAGTTCCTCTTTTTACAGCTTCTTCAATCTCAAAAAGAGTTTCGCCCGGAACCCATCCGTCAGCAATTGCTTTATCCCAGGTTTTGCCACCTTTGCGTTGTCCGACGATCACATTGAAGCCATTGTCACGCAGATTGAGAGCTTGTCCGGGACCTTGCACACCATAACCGATAACGGCAATGGTTTCATTTTTCATCACCTCTCTCGCTTTTTCTAAAGGAAATTCTTCACGTGTAACTACATTTTCGACTACACCGCCAAAATTCATTTCTGCCATTTTCTTTATTTGTTTTTGGTTTAAAATTATTTATTCTCTGATATAAATTCAAGTTTTATGTAATTCTAGCTACTCTCTGTTTATTCTCACAATTTTTGCCAAGTCACTTTTGACGTACAAATGACTTTGTCGTCGTGTGTCATTTCTAAACTGAAAACGTCTGTAGCTATCTCTTTTCTCTCTATATTCAGCATTGTACCATATTTACCTTCAAATATATAATTGATTTCAAGTTTTCGTATTTCTCCTCCCTGATACATCGACAGCGGAAATATATCGACAAAATGTTCTATGTATTTCATGCTATTCAGGTGCTTATTTATATCAATATCACTGTATTTTACGACAAATGAGGTGACGGGTTCTGTTCTATCTTTCAGTAAAAGAATTTTACCGGCTGGTTCAATGGGACAAATTTTGTCGGACTTAAAATCTGTGAGACCTTCAAGTTCCAATACATTTGTCGGCCTGCGGGTTTCCATATCGATGGAAGCCCAAAGCGAACGGGTAAAACCAATCTCCTTGCCTTCACTGTTCTCTATGGAAAAGCAACGTTCGGTGAACAGCTTGTTCACATCCGATACCCATGTGTGCAGGGTGATCTCAGTATCGTTTGCCGGATATTCGAATATTTCGATAGCCATCCGTGTCAAAACCCATACTCTGTTCAGTTTTGTCATGTTTGAATATCCGAACCCTCTTTCTTCGGCATGGCGTGTTGCAGCCTGCAACATGAAACCTCCAATCATGGGTAATGTGGCTTTCCCCCTGAAATCACTAAGGTAGGCCTCTATCATATATTTATAACTTCCAACTACAGATATCATTTGCTGTGTAATTCTATTTTTTTATAACGTTTGTTGTCTTTTTTCTTCGCGTTCGGCAAGCATATCGCTCAACCGTTCGATCTTCGATTTTGTAATGGCAATTCTCCCCGAACGGATAAATTGTAAAACGCCGATAGACCGATTGAGTTCATCGAACAAGGCTTGTGTTTCGCTGTGATGCCCTGCCTTTTGCAAAACAACACAATTTTCATTGATGAAAAGTAGGCGAATGGTATATTTACGCACTAAATCTTCGATAGAACCCAATTTCAAAAAATCGGGAGTGGAAAGTTTATACAGAGCCAATTCCTGATGCACTAACTCTTCGTCCGTGTTGAAATATGACTTCAACACATCTACCCGTTTATCTATCTGTTTGACTACTTTTTCAATTGTATCGCGGTCTGTGATTACCGTGATGGTAAATTTATGAATGCCAGGCAAGGCAGATGGAGAAACAGAGAGTGTTTCTATGTTTAATTGCCTGCGAATGAAAACCGTTGTTACCTGCCCTAGCAGACCAACTGTGTTTTCAGAGAAAATAGTTACCGTATATAATGTTTTATCTTCCATGATCTTTATTTTATTTGGATGGTTTGATAGAATCCAATCAATTCTTCTTTTCTTAATCTTTCCAGATGATGCCATCTTATTCCCCACACGGCTCCTTCCAAAGCAAACAGCATATTGATGCAACAATCGGAACTGATGGTATGTAGCCTGATGAATGCCTGTTCTGCACCAATTGCTGCCAGTGTTTCCACATCTTCAATGCCGGCCTCACGCAATTTAGCGCAAATTACTTTTCCCAGATTAGGTGCTTTCTCCAGTTCCATATTATGATCAATTATTCGTTTGACTATAGCTAAAAACTATTCGTTACCCAATAATATATTTGTCACACAAGTTCCTGCCGGAATCATAGGATAGACCATTCCTTTAGTTTCCACATCCACATCTAACAAATATGCACCTTTGTGATTCAGCATTTCGGCAATAGCTCCATCCAGATCTGCTCGGTCGGTAACTTTCTTAGATGGAATATCATAAGCTTGTGCAATTTGCACAAAGTTAGGATTTTTCATGACGGTTTCGGAATACCTCTCATCAAAAAAGAGTTCCTGCCATTGGCGTACCATCCCTAGAAAATGATTATTCAGAATGATAATCTTCACATCGATATCATACTGCATGATTGTTCCCAATTCCTGTATAGTCATTTGAAAGCCGCCGTCTCCAACGAATAGGCAAACTGTCCGACCGGGGCAGCCCACTTTGGCTCCGATAGCTGCCGGAAGTCCAAATCCCATAGTTCCCAATCCTCCGGATGTGACCACACTTCTCGTCTGTTTGTATTTGAAATAGCGTACGCCCATCATTTGTTGTTGCCCAACATCGGTGACCAGAATAGCATCATTGTTGGTTGCCTCCGAAATTTTATTTATCACCTCACCCATCTTCAAATATCCCGATTTTGGGAATAACTCGTTATTGATCACCGCATCAAATTCTTTTTGGTAACAGGGTTTAAATTCTTCAATCCAATTGCTGTGATCTGCCTGGTCTAATAACTCTGTCACCTTGGGCAAAGTCGTTTTCACATCGCCCAAAACACTGGCAGTCGTTTTCACATTCTTGTTGATCTCTGAAAGATCAATATCAAAATGAATGATTTTGGCTTGTTTAGCATAAGTTTTCAGATCGCCCGTAACACGGTCGTCAAAACGCATCCCGATGGCAATGAGCACATCGCATTCGTTTGTTTTCAGGTTAGGAGCAATGTTGCCGTGCATACCCAACATACCCACGTTTAATGGATGATCGGTAGGCAAAGCAGAAAGGCCAAGAATGGTGAACCCTGCGGGAATATTTGCTTTTTCGAGAAAAGCTTTCAAATCTTTTTCTGCGTTTCCCAGGATAACACCTTGTCCCACTAAGGCTAAAGGTTTTTTGGCTTCGTTTATTATTTTTGCTGCTTTCTCTATTTGTTCTAGCTTGATGTCCGGTATAGGTAAATAGCTGCGGAGAAATTTAATTTTTTCGTATTTAAAACTATCCAATTTACCGGATTGGGCATCTTTGGTTATGTCCAAGACAACCGGTCCCGGACGACCCGAAGCCGCAATGTGAAAAGCTCTTGCAATTGCGACCGGAATGTCTTCTGCCTTACGCACCTGATATGACCATTTGGAAATAGGTTGTGTGATGCCGACAACATCAGCTTCCTGAAAAGCGTCGCTACCGAGTAAGGTTGAAGCGACTTGTCCGCAGATAACTACAATAGGAGTGCTATCGAGCATAGCATCAGTTATCCCCGTGATGGTATTGGTTGCACCTGGCCCCGATGTGACAAGGGCAACCCCTACTTTGCCCGATGTGCGGGCATATCCTTGCGCAGCATGAGTGGCTCCTTGTTCGTGGCGGACGAGAATGTGATTCACCCGGTTTTTGTAATCATAAATGCTATCGAACACTGGCATGATCGCTCCACCCGGATATCCGAATATCGTATCTACATCTTCATTTATCAATGAAAGAATAAGAGCTTCACTTCCTGTTATTTGCTTTGGCATAATTATTATTTATGTAATATTTTGTTATACATCAATACTAAACACTTGTTTGACAATCAGTCCGATGATGAAACTGATAAATGCCACTCCTAAACTGATACCCGCCATTTCCAAAAAACGCGATTTGAAAGAAAAGTTTTTTGCAACGGACGTATAATAATTGAAAACAGCTATGATGAGAATCGAGATGCCGATGCAGGCTCCCAATGCAACATATATGTTAGAAAGTAGCAAATAAGGTAGAATAAGTAATACGACTGTTACAATATAAGCCAGACCAGTGTAAGTGGAAGCTGTTAAAGGTTTCACCTCACCTCCATCGGTTTTGGTGGACAAGTATTCAGATCCTGCCATTGAAAGGGCTGCCGATATGCCTGTGATTATACCTACAGAAGCTATCATTTTCCCATTTTGCAGCCCGAATGTTAATCCTGCTAAAACACCCGTAAGTTCAACCAAAGCATCATTTAACCCGAGAACAACCGAGCCTAGATAATTCAACGATTTATCGTCTACCATATCTATCAATTGCATTTCATGCTCTTGCTCATCTTTTTTTATCTCCAAAGCCTGAGGTATCACGGTCGAAAGCTTGTCGTAATCTATTGTTGCTTCTTTCTCACTCTTTTCCATCAATTTGAGACCGAAGGTGATTCCAAAAATACGCACAAGCCACGTAAATGCAAAGACCTTCAGCTTCCTTGGTGCAACATCTTCTTTAGTGAAAGATTTCCAGAGAGCAGCGTGTCTGTCTTCTACCGATGCTATTTTGTTGATGATGTCTTTGTTATGCTCATTTTTGATACTTTTGGCAATATTCCGGTAGACCACAGCAGATGTAACTTCATCTTGCTGAGCCGCCAATAATGTTTTTTTTAGTTCCGGTGATAATATCATAATTTTAAAACTAAAAATTATTACAAACCTGAATATTTTATATTATTACTCTATAATGCGTACACCCCCCAAATCGGCCGAACTGACCATGCTTGCATATGCCTTCAGTGCTTTTGAGACTGCACGATCCCGATTGGGTTTGAATGCATCTTTGCCTTTAGCTTCTTCCTCTTTGCGGCGTTCATTTAGTTCTTCATCGCTTACTTTTACATTGATGGAACGATTGGGAATATCTATCTCAATGATATCACCATCACGTACTAGTCCGATGGCTCCACCGGAAGCAGCTTCCGGAGAAATATGACCGATTGACAGACCTGATGTTCCGCCCGAAAAGCGTCCGTCTGTGATCAACGCACATTCTTTGCCAAGATGTTTTGATTTGATGTAGGATGTAGGATAGAGCATTTCCTGCATTCCGGGACCGCCTTTAGGACCTTCGTAGGTGATGACAACCACATCGCCCGATTTCACCTGATCGCGAAGTATTCCTTCGCATGCAGCATCTTGTGATTGGAATACTTTTGCTGTTCCAGAGAAGCGAAAGATACTCTCGTCCACACCTGCTGTTTTCACAACACAACCTTTGGCTGCAATGTTTCCTGTCAGTATGGCCAAACCTCCATCTTTCGTATAGGCATGTTCTGTATCTCTTATACATCCGCCGGTTCTGTCGGCATCAAGTTCGGGATAAGAACTGTTTTGTGAACCCATAACCAGATTGAATGCATTGCCCGGAGCCGACTTGTATAAGGCTTCAGCGGCATTGTCCGGATTTGATTTCGTTATATCATATTTGTCTATGGCTTCAGCTAAAGTCATACCGTCAGCACGCTTAATTGAAGTATCAACTAATCCAGCTTTGGCTAACTCTCCCATAATACTGAGTATGCCACCTGCACGATTCACATCCTGTATGTGATATTTATCTGTGTTGGGAGCTACTTTACAAAGACAAGGTGTTTTTTTAGAAAGACGATCTATGTCGTCCATTGTGAAATCGACTTCGGCTTCGTGTGCTATCGCTAAAAGATGCAGAATTGTATTTGTGGAACCACCCATTGCAATATCAAGAGTCATTGCATTAAGAAAGGCTTGCTTGGAAGCTATGCTGCGCGGCAAGACTGACGCGTCGCCGTCTCTGTAATATTTGTATGAATTATCAACGATCAGTTTTGAAGCGTCTTTAAACAATTTGAGACGATTGGCATGTGTTGCCACAATGGTTCCATTTCCGGGTAACCCCAAACCTATAGCTTCGTTCAGGCAATTCATGGAGTTGGCTGTGAACATCCCCGAACATGATCCGCAAGTGGGACAAGCTGCTCGCTCAATGGCATTAACTTCTTTGTCTGAAATTGTATCATCGGCAGCTTTTATCATAGCATCTATGAGATCTAACTGTTTGTTGTCCAGCTTTCCGGCTTCCATTGGTCCACCCGAGACAAAAATTGCCGGAATGTTTAGCCGCATGGCTGCCATCAGCATGCCGGGTGTTATTTTGTCACAGTTGCTGATGCATATCATAGCATCGGCTTTGTGGGCATTCACCATATATTCTATGCTGTCGGCAATCAAGTCGCGTGAGGGCAGGGAATAGAGCATCCCATCGTGTCCCATGGCAATGCCGTCGTCTATAGCTATGGTGTTGAATTCAGCAGCAAAACAGCCCTGAGCCTCAATTTCGGATTTTACTAATTGCCCAACATCGTGCAAATGGACATGCCCGGGAACGAACTGTGTAAATGAATTGACTATGGCGATGAGCGGTTTGCCCATTTGTGTTTCTTTCATTCCATTGGCACGCCAAAGAGCTCTCGCTCCTGCCATGCGGCGACCCTGAGTACTTGTCGAACTGCGTAATTCTATTTTCATCACGATATTGATAGTTATAAAAAAACCTTTCTCATATGCTGAGAAAGGTCTATATTAGTTATTGTTTATACGTTAGTTATGTTTGACTATACTTTTGTACATACCTTTCTCATTTATTCTGTCCGACGAGCAGAATATCAATAATGAGGTAATAATAAGTACGTTTTGTCATAAACTTTGATTTATACGTTCCACAAAGATATAAATGTTTTTTTAGAAACAACTTTTTTGGATAAAAATTTTCATTTACAACTATATTTATTCTTAATACGGGGAAATATTTACATGATGAAACCCAATATCCAATATACAATGCCCGCCATTAATGCACTTACGGGAATTGTTATGATCCAGGCAACAAGAAGATCTTTGGTCACACCCCAACGCACGGCAGAAAGACGTTTTACGGAGCCAACTCCAATGATGCTGCCGGTGATAACGTGGGTAGTACTGACCGGAATATGTAACTTTTCAGTAAAGAAGAGTGTAAATGCTCCGGCAACCTGCGAACAGAATCCTTCTAAGGGTGTAATCTTTGTTATCCTGTTACCCATTGTTTTCATTATCTTGAAACCACCAGCCATTGTACCTATTGCAATTGCAGTGAAGCAGGCTATAGGAACCCAGATGTGGAGATCTTTGTTGATATCGGTGGTTTGCATAAAATGAGGAAGATCGGGCATTGTCTTAGTTGCCGCAATGAGCGCTACGGCTATGATACCCATCACTTTTTGTGAATCGTTGAGCCCGTGTCCTATGCTAAGCAACGCAGATGAAAGTAATTGTAATCTTTTGAACCAGACATCAGCCTTTCCCGGCTTAATGTGCCGTGCCAGATGCAATGTGATGACGGTTATTATGTTACCACCAATGATTCCAATGAGCGGAGCAACAAAAATGAACAAGATGATAACGCCAACGGTATCTATGTGCACAGCACTGAATCCGGCTCCGGCAATACCGGCTCCGGCAAAGCCTCCGATCAGTGTATGTGAAGATGATGAAGGAATGCCAAACCACCAAGTGATCAAATTCCAAACAATGGCGGCAATCAGACCTGCAATTACAACATGAGATGTGATGAATTCAGGTTCTACTGTTTTTGAAACAGTGTTAGCGATTCCGAATTCTCCAAAAATATATTTGGCAATAAAAAAAGCGACAAAATTGAAAAATGCCGCCCAAATAACCGCCTGTCGTGGTGTTAATACCTTTGTTGATACAACTGTTGCCACAGAATTTGCAGCATCATGAAAACCATTGATAAAGTCAAAAATCAGAGCTAAAATAATGATAATGATTAATGCGGTCATCTTTTCTTCTTTATGCGTACTTAACAACGATTGTTTTTATTATTTTCCCAACCGATTCGGCCGCATCCGTGGCTCGCTCTAATTCGTGGAGGATGTCTTTCAGTTTGATAACCTCGATAGCGTCTTTTTCATTTTCGAACAAGTCGATAAGAAAATGCTCATAAACATCATCGGCTTGATGTTCAAACACAGCAAGTTGATTGCAATATTCAGTGATCTTCACCGGTTTTTTCTTCAACACATCCAATGCTGAGATTGCCTTGGTAAGGCATTCTGCCGAATCGCGCGCAATCATTGCCAGTTGCTTGGCGCTTTCAGGCATCGCTTTCGGATTGTAGAGCATTATGCGTTTTGCACAACTATTGATGTAGTCGGTCACATCATCCATTGTGCTGGACAGGTTATTTATATCTTCCCGATCGAAAGGTGTGATGAATGTATTGTTCAGTTCGTCAAAAATCTGGTTTTGCAGTGTATCACCCTTACGTTCTTGGTCTTTTATTTTTTTAAAATACTCAACCGACTCTTCATATGTTTTTACTTGGACACACTCAACAATAAGATTTGCAGCAACTAAAATGACGTCAGCCATTTGACTAAGGAGAGGAAAGAATTTATCTTCTTTTGGTACGAATTTTTCGAAAAAATTATTTTTCATAAAAGCTTAAATATATCCATATTTCAATTTAACAAAAATCAATAACATTGTTACGTTTTTGTTAAAGTCCTGCAAATATATATGAAATATATCTCATAGAAAGATTTTTTTAACAAAAAAAGTGCCTGAAAAAGTCCATCAGAAATATATTTTTTGTCACTACGGAAGGTTGAATATTTTTGTTGTCGTATCTGCTCTTGTGGCAGATTGAAGTTTTATGAAAATTCAAGACCGAATTCGTCTTTTAATTTTTGAATTGCAGGATTTTGCTCCACCATCAATCTATATTTTTCCGGATTGGTGTAGGCTAGTTTTTTTTCATTATCTTCTGTCACACGCACTTGCATTACGATCTGCGTATTTCTCAGATTCTCTCTCAGCGTGGTGAGTATATCAAAGCTGTGTTCTTTGAGTCGTTGTTCCTGCATCGGATTGTTCACGACAACCTCAAAGGTAGTTTGATTGAGCAATTGAGGCAGACAATTTATCATTGTGTTGCGCAGATGATGTTCTTCCTTGATGCTATCTGCAAATTGTTTCCATTCATTGATCAGCTGTAAGGGAGTGAACGTTTCTTTCATCTCAACCTGAGCATTTACTACCTCGGCTTTATTCTCTTGTATTGGGTTCAGAACAGAACTTATAGACACACCCAACTCTGAAAACCCTTTCGTTTTTGGAGTCTCTTTGCCTGTTTCTTTGGGCTTTGAAACTTCCGTTAAGATAACAGGTCTTGTTGAGATTACAGGCTTTGCAGAAATATTGCCAACAGGAACAGATCGCTGCGGTGTGGCAACGGGCTGATCTTCGGTTGTGAAAATAGGCTTTAATTCAGATTTTTTTTTTTCGCTTGCAGGAGAATCTTCTGAAGTCAGTTGGCAAAGTTTGATAATTGTAAGATCGGATAACAAGCGTTTATTTCTACTAAGCCTATAGTTGAGATCGGTGTCGTTGACTAAATCTATAGCCTTATACAGAAAATCTGTGCTGCATTTTTTTGCTGTCTCTGTGTATCTGTCGCGGATAGAAGCTCCAACTTCAAACAATTCTACCGTTTTAGGATCTTTACATAAGAGCAAATCTCTGAAATGAGATGCTATGCCTGTAATTATATTATGCCCGTCAAAACCTTTATTCAGAATGTCGTTCAGGATGAGAAGACCATCAGCCACATTTCCTGCAAGGATTGCATCGGTAAGTTTGAAATAGTATTCATAGTCGAGCACATTCAAGTTATCGATGACGGCTTTATAGGTTACATTTCCACCAGTGAAACTTACGACCTGATCAAAGATAGATAATGCGTCGCGCATACCTCCATCTGATTTTTGAGCCAACACATTCAATGCTTCAGGTTCGGCATCAACTCCCTCTTGTGAAGCCACATACTGCAAATGCTCTACAGTGTCGGAAATGCTGATCCGGCTGAAATCATATATCTGGCATCGAGACAAAATGGTTGGCAAAATTTTGTGCTTCTCTGTTGTTGCCAGAATAAAGACAGCGTGTTGTGGCGGTTCTTCCAATGTTTTCAAAAAAGCATTGAACGCTGACGAAGACAACATATGCACCTCATCTATGATGTAAACCTTATATTTTCCGATCTGTGGAGGTATGCGCACCTGATCTATAAGAGAACGAATATCATCGACAGAGTTATTGGATGCAGCATCCAGTTCATGGATGTTATAAGAGCGTTGTTCGTTGAAAGAGATACACGATTCACACTCATTGCAGGCTTCTCCGTCGGCTGTTGGTGTGAGGCAATTGATTGTTTTTGCAAAAATGCGGGCACAGGTTGTTTTTCCTACACCACGAGGACCACAGAACAAATAAGCATGTGCCAGTTTATTTGATGCAATTGCATTTTTGAGGGTGGTAGTAAGGGCTTTTTGTCCCACAACGGTCTTGAATGTCGTGGGTCTGTATTTACGTGCCGAAACTATATAATTGTCCATTTTGCCAATCCTTCCTTTTTCTGAGACAAATGTAAGAAAACAAAATCGTATCTCCAATATTTACATTTTTATGAAGGCTCGAGTGGTTTGTTTGCTGGCTATTTGATACGAAAAAGCGAAAAACTTAGATGAAAAAAGCGTTTTTATTTTAGGGCTGAAGAATTGTAAGATGTTCTGTTTTTAACGACCTCTTCCATGTTTTGAGATGCCCACCCCGACAGGCTCATAAGGTGTGGCAACAGGCTTCTACCCAGATCGGTCAGCTCATATTCTACTCGTGGAGGTATTTCGGCAAACAAATGCCGGGAAACAAGTCCATCTGCTTCTAATGAACGCAATGTTGTTGTAAGCATTTTTTGAGAAATGTCTCCCAATGCTTTGCCCACTTCGTTGAACCGCATTTTTCCGGCCTCACCCAATAAGTTGATAATGAGAACAGACCATTTGTCTCCTATTCTGGATAAGATACATCTGATGGGGCAATTTTCTTTATCAAGATATTTTTCTATAATTTTTTCATCCATAATATATTATTTTCCATCACACTCTTTTATATACTAATATTCATTATGTAATGTTTATTGCAAAGGTATACTATTTAAAGGTAAAAACAAGATGTAGAATTTAATAATTTAAGAAAATGGAAGAATATCTATCAAAGACATCCTAAGATAGAATAGCAAATTTTGTAAGCATCGATTATGTCCCAATATACAATTCGCAAGAGAAATATAATTATCTTTGACTCAAAATAATTAACATATTGATTTGATTTATGAACCGTACAGAAATATCAGATTTAGGCGAATTCGGCTTGATAAAACACCTTACAGAAAATATAAAATTGACTAATCCTTCCACGATCAAAGGTATCGGAGATGATGCTGCTGTGCTCTCATATAATGACAAAAAAGTCTTGGTTACCACAGATTTGTTATTGGAAGGTATTCATTTTGATCTCACCTATGTTCCCATGAAGCATTTAGGATATAAAGCTGCAATTGTGAATTTTTCCGACATATATGCAATGAATGGTTTTCCGAAGCAAATAACCGTGTCATTAGGCATATCTAAACGCTTTTCGGTGGAAGATTTAGAGGATTTTTATGCTGGTTTGAACCTCGCATGTGAGGTATATGGTGTCGATCTTGTGGGTGGAGACACATCCTCGTCTTTGACGGGATTGACAATAAGCATAACTTGCATAGGCGAAGGTGATAGTGGCCAGATAACATATCGAAACGGTGCGCAGAATACAGACCTGATTTGTGTATCCGGCGATCTCGGTGCTGCCTTTATGGGACTTCAACTATTAGAAAGAGAGAAATCTGTATTCCGAGGAGAAAGTGATTTCACACCTGATTTTTCGGGGAAAGAATATATATTGGAACGGCAATTAAAGCCTGAGGCTAGGCGGGACATTGTTGATCTTCTGTCTCAAAACGGAATTGTTCCAACATCGATGATTGATATTTCCGATGGACTTTCATCAGAGATTATCCACATTTGTAATCAAAGCAAGGTTGGTTGTCGCATTTTTGAGGAACGAATACCAATTGATTATCAGACAGCAGTCATGGCAGAACAATTCAATATGAATGTCATCACAGCCGCACTAAATGGAGGAGAAGATTATGAATTATTGTTCACAATTCCATTACATCAACATGAAGCTGTCTCTCAGATAAAAGGCATCAGCATTATAGGTCATATAACAGACTCTTCTTTGGGAATGTGTCTGCAAACTCGTGATAATACAGAAATTACACTTCGGGCACAAGGTTGGAATGCTGCAAATTCTGAAAATATCTAAGGGAAAATTTGGAGGTTAAAAAATATCTATTACCTTTGCACACGCAAATAAGCGATGGTGCCATAGCTCAGTTGGTAGAGCATCGGACTGAAAATCCGTGTGTCCCCGGTTCGAATCCTGGTGGCACCACTTTTAAAAGACTTCGAAATTGGTAGATCCCTGAAATTAAACGATTTCAGGGATTTTTATTTTCCGAAAATCCTCACATTTTTAGCAGAATCAGGCAGTTCCCTCGGGTTAAATCGTGGTCTTTTTTTGATCATGAAAAAATTGACCACGAATGGCATTGTAAGTCACTGATTGTCTTGGAGTTTAATACTCGTTATAAAGCATGGTTCAAGTATCTTTAAACCATTAATTTATAGCGTATGAAACGTCAAACTTTTAATGTGCTTTTCTTCATTAGAAAGACAAAATTGAAAAAATCGGGAGAAACTCCCATTATGCTGCGCATCTCCATTGATGGGCAATTGGTCGAATTGCAACTCAAACGGGATGTATTTCCAAAATATTGGAATCAAAAGAAGGAACGGTGTACAGGCAAAGATGCCGCATTCTTAGAAATTAACCGCTACCTCGATTCGGTAAAATTTCGTTTATTGGATATTCATCGAAATTTAGAGTTGGAAGACAAGCTTATCAATCCGATGGAGATTAAACGGAAATTTCTCAGACTGGACGAAGATCACAAAATGTTCTTACAAGTATTTCAAGAACACAACGACAAATGCAGGGAGTTGATTGGAAAAGATTATGCTAAAGTTACCATTTCTCGTTTTGACACTTGCTTGAAATATATGAGAGAAATTACTTTGGCAAAATATAGCATGAAAGATATTCCGCTCAAAGAAGTAAACCACGCATTTATTCAAGATTACATCCATTTTTTGAAAGTAGAAAAGGGATTATCAGAAAACACGCTAATTCGCTACATGAAGGTAATCAAGAAAATTACAAATATGGCTTTGGCAAATGACTGGATAACTAAAAATCCTTTTGTCAATATTCGGTTCCACGAACAGGAAGTACATAAGGAATTTCTGACAAAAGAAGAATTGGAAATTCTCAGAACTAAAGAATTTGATATCCCCCGTTTGGATTTAGTCCGTGATGTTTTTCTCTTCCAATGCTGGACAGGGCTTGCCTTCGTGGATGTGTCGGAATTGAAAGAAGAACACATTGTTCCCGACAATGAGGGTAACTTATGGATACGCAAAGCGAGACAAAAAACAAAAATCATGTGTAATATTCCGTTATTGGATATTCCTTTGCAAATATTGGAAAAGTACAAAGATCATCCCTATTGCCAAAAGAAAGGAATTTTGCTTCCGGTTATGAGTAATCAAAAGGTCAATTCATATTTGAAGGAAATCGCCGATTTCTGTGGAATCAAAAAGCAAATTTCGAGCCACACCGGGCGGCATACATTTTCGACCGTAGTTGTCCTCGCCAACAATGTTTCATTGGAAAATGTAGCAAAGATGCTTGGTCATACTAGTACAAAAATGACTCAACGCTATGCAAAAATATTAGACCAGAGTATCCTACGGGATATGCAAGGGGTGAGAGAAAACTTTGCTAAATAATATGGATAATAGAAACGGCTGATTCATTCTCTATGAACGTTCAGCCGTTCAGCCAATCTAAAAACAACCCTTATAAAGAACCGTCATAAGCAGAGCGAAATCGTTCCTCCAAAATCTTTCTAATATCAGATTCACGAAACAGAACTTTTCCCGGTAACTGAATAAATGGCAAAATTCCGTTATTCCGGTAATCTTGTAAGGTTCGTCGAGATATTTTTAGAATAGAACAAAGTTCCTCACTTGTCAGATAACGTTCACCATCAAATAACGGCTTATGCGTTTTCAGGACGTGTTCGATATAAGGCAAAGCATTGTTCAACGCTTGCAATAACTCCCGGCTATCTTGATTGGTATATAGTTGCATGGAAAAGTTATTTTAAGTTTATCTTGTTCCAGCAGAAGTTTTACTTCGGATATTCGATAATAGATTTTCTTCCCAATGCTAGAAAATGAGAGTACACCACTTTCACGAAGATGTTGTAGTCGGCGAGGTGGCAGATTCAGAGAAGTAGCCAATTCTTTGGCCTCTATCCATTCTTGTTCTATAAACAGAGTGTTGCTAGATGGCTGTTTTGGAACTAACGAAGCTATCCGTTCCAGTTTCTTTTTGTAGGAATCAAAAGATTCTTTTTCTATACCTACTATATCCATAATTGTTTAGCTTTATCCGTTTTGCCAACAAATATAGGGTAAGAAACAAAGTGCTTGGGGAAAAGGGTATCAGAGGTATTGCTTGACGGAGAGTGGCTTAATGAAGATGAAACCTGTTTGAATCTGGAAATCTTTGTCAACAAGATGCGTTTGTTTCATATTCCATTATTAAATAACAACTTAACCAACCTAAAAAGTAGAATAGGTAATAATTTAGAAACGAGCTAACAACTTTAATCTGCTTTGTTTTTCCATCGTTTCAAATAGCTCTTGAACTACAGAGATAAAATATTTTTCGAGGGAACCTACCTACTAATAGATATATTACTTATCTTTGTAGGATGAAAGATACGAGAAACGAAATAATAAGTATAGCTGATGAGTTAATCAGAACTAAAGGATATAATGCCTTTAGTTATTCTGATATATCGGATCGGCTTAAAATAAAAAACGCCTCGATACATTATTATTTTCCTTCAAAATCAGATTTAGGTGTTGCAGTTATAAAAAACACAATTATGAATTTTAAGACTGTAACAACTTCATGGATCAACTTGGACCTAAAAACTCAATTCGAGAAGTTTGTGACTATGCATGATGCAACACAAAGAGAACATTGGGTTTGTTTAATGGGTACTCTTTCAGCTTCTTTAGACACTCTCTCCGATGAAATGAAATTAGAACTCAATAAAATGGCAAATATAATTATTGAGTACTTGACAGATTTGTTAACTAAAGGCAAAGAACAGCATATTTTTTCTTTTGCTGAAGATCCGAAAACGAAAGCTTATTTGATACAATCTTCTTTGTTGGCATCTCTATTGCTTGATAGAGTTATGGGTAACCATACATATGAATTGATTCAGAAAGGTATTTTACATAATTAAATTTTTTTGCCCACAACACCTATCTACTAATAGATAGATTAAAGAAAAATAATATGAAAAGAGTAGTAATAACAGGAATGGGAGTTGTTTCTCCTTTAGGGAATAATGTAGATGCTTTTTGGCATAATGCCATTGCAGGAAAAAGTGGTGCAGTACCAATAAGTAAATTTAATCCAGAATTATTTAAAACTCACTTTGCATGTGAAGTGAAAAATTTTGAGCCAAAAGATTATTTAGATAATAACGAAATAAAACGAACAGACTTATTTACACAGTATGCTCTTTATAGTGCAGCAATGGCTATAGAAGATTCTGGTATTTCTATAGAACAATACTCGCCTTTTGATATTGGGGTAATCTGGGGAACTGGACAAGGAGGATTAACAACTTTTGAGAGCGAAGTTGTAAGCTATGTGAAAAATGATTTTCAACCTCGATTCAATCCTTTTCTTGTGCCCAAAATGATTCCTAATATGGCACCAGGTATGATTGCTATAAAACATGGATATATGGGTATAAATTATTGTGCAGTTTCAGCATGCGCGACAACAAATACTGTAATAATGGATGCATTCAACTATATCCGTTTAGGAAAAGCTAAGGCAATTGTGACAGGAGGTTCTG
Organism: Dysgonomonas sp.; assembly: GCA_047974325.1. Taxonomy (GTDB): domain Bacteria; phylum Bacteroidota; class Bacteroidia; order Bacteroidales; family Dysgonomonadaceae; genus QVMP01. Next base: position 22,360 of record JBKECE010000263.1, read on the forward strand.
AGGCTCCAATAATAGAAGCCTCTATTGGAGGATTCAATTCAATGAAAGCTATGTCCACCCGAAACTATGATTATATGACAGCTTCTCGTCCATATGATAAAAATCGAGACGGCTTTGTAATGGGGGAAGGAGGCGGTGCTTTAATTCTTGAAGAATATGAATCAGCCAAAAAGAGAGGAGCCAAAATATATTGCGAGGTTGTGGGTACGGCAATGACAGCTGACGCTTACCATATGACAGCTCCATTGCCAAATGGAGAAGGAGCTGCTTATGCTATGAAACTTGCTTTGGAAGAAGGGCATTTATTACCTGAGCAAGTTGATTATCTTAACCCTCATGCTACGTCAACTCCTGTTGGTGATTTATGCGAAATTAATGCTATACAATCAATATTTGGGACATCTCCTCAAAATTTATTTATCAGTGCAACAAAATCAATGACAGGACATCTACTTGGAGCAGCAGGAGCTATCGAAGCTATATTAGCTATAAAATCTATCACTGAGAATATAATTCCACCAACAATAAACATAGAAAATCTTGACCCCGACATTCCTCATGGCATGCAAATAGTTCAAAAAGAAGCTATTCAAAAGAAAGTATCGGTAGCAATGAGTAATTCATTTGGATTCGGAGGGCACAATGCTATTGTAATCTTTAAAGAGATATAATTGATACATTCAAAATCATAGAGCATAGAATAAGATTTCGGTCTGACAATTAATATTCACTTTTAAAATTATGCTTATGAATGATTTAATTAAAACAGAGTTTTTTGCTATGTTAACCGAGAACTTGCAGCAAATTACAAACGAACAAATGCAAAGTGCCTATGGAAAGTTTATCGTACAAGTAAATACCATCAGTCAAGTCGGAGACGACCTAACAAACATTATCCGAAAGCTGAATATTACTCGTATTGAACTAGTATCACTATTGAAAGAAATTCAGTACGAGCAGGAAAAAAAATGCGCATAAGTTTCGTTATATAGACAATGCATTGTCTTATATTGATTCTGAACTATCACTTATCCAACTAAGGATTGATCATCCCGAACAGTTCCAACCCTGCGAACAACCGACATACCAATCCAACCTTTATATCCTCCCTAAGTCGAAAGACTTGGGGATTGTTGGTTTAGCCGAGATTGTGATAGCCCTTTTCTTTTCAAAAAAAGTATTCCAACGGAATGGCAAACCCGCACAACTAAATCAAATTGCAGATGCTTTGGGGAAAATATTCAATTGCAGTTTTGGTAGTATCTACGACCAGCAGGAAAAAATTTTTGACCGTAAACCGTTCAATAGGACAAAAGCCCTAGACTTCCTGCGTAATCTCATAATCCGAAAGGATAAAG
>JBKECE010000269.1:0-27568 GCA_047974325.1 Dysgonomonas sp.
TAATCAATATAAAAATCAAAATTAATTTTACTAACCAATATTTAATAGAAAAAGCCGAAATAGCAGTTTTAAGTGTAAATTATCAACTTGCAAAAAAACTTCTTGATAAAGGTTATTCTAAGATCATGGAAGGATTGAAAGCTGACGAAGCATCCGAATATTATAATTCCGCAAAAAAGGATTATGATAATCTATATGATCTTTTTGATTTAAAATATTGATTTATATTTGTAAGCGGCTAGATAGGTCGCTTTTTTTATCGTCAATCCTTATACTTCATCAACCCAAGGTAGGTAATTTTGAAACAATACCTCTGAGCCATGCAGCCCATTCTTTATGCGATTTCGTATCATTAAAAGTTTCAAAACAGATCGAATTACCGATATATAAAGTGAAAGTATTCCCTTTTTGTTTGAAAATTTCGTCAACAAAAAGGGCTATTTCAAAATTAATCTTAGAATGAATAAAACGACGAAAATTCTCAATTCTATAAAATAAATCTGAATTTTGAGCCTGAAAATAAAGAGGGACAACATCCCTTTGATTGACAATTGCTGCTTTGACAAAACCTTTGTTCCACTCCGAATCCATTATCTTATTACCACATTTTTGAGCAGTAATTCCCGCGGGAAACAAAACCAAATGATTGTCCGATTTATAAAAATCCTTGATCATCTGTATATTTTCCCGACTCTGATTACGATGCTTGTAAATTGGCAAAAACATTTCTTTTAACGGTTCTATCAACGTGAGAAATTCATTTGCATAGAATTTCAACTTCCCATCATATTTATATCCAAGAACCTTGGCGATGCAGATAGCTTCCAAAGCCCCTTGCGGATGATTACATACAAAAATAAGCCTGCGACCATCCTGTGGCAGATTTTCGAGTCCTACAACATTACAAGTAATATTAAAATATTTCATGCAGACATCTATAAAATCGAGATTCTTTTTACCCGGTGCACTAGCAAAAAGTTCATTAAGATCATCCTGATGAGCTATCTTTTTCAAAAAATACATTACAACCTTAGGCAGTTTCTTTTTCAAAAACTTTTCAGCAACTATCTGGTCAAGATCAATTCTTGCCACCTTATTTTCACACATAATTTTTCTTAATTATTTTAAATCACTCACTACCCTATTTTTAATAATCTTATCAAACAAGTCGTAATAAGTATCAACCATATGACTCCAGCTATAATTGTCTCTCGAAAACTGACCGAATCCAGATTGTCTTTGTTTATACAGATCTATATTCCGATCCAGATCTTTTAATTTTTCAATCCAGCTTTCTGCATCACCGGAAGGAATCAAAACTCCGTTCTTCTCATTTTGAATTGCATCCGGAATACCATCTACATCAGCAGCAAAAACGAGTGTATCCTGCGTCGAGGCTTCGAGGCTGACTAATCCAAAACCTTCCAAATCGCCGTCTACACTGATGTTAGGCATTAAAAAAGCATCGACATAGCGCAATAATTGATCAATTTCAACTCTTGGCAGACATCCCAGATGCTTAATATCCGGATTGGAATACAATAGGTTACGTAAATTTCTTTCATCCGAAGTATATCCCAGAAAAAGCATTAACTTACTTCTGAACTTTTCAGGCAATAAGTAAATCATTTTTTCCCTTATGCCAGCTTTTGCGTGGAAAGGTCCGGCAATCAATAGCAGATACTGATCATTAACATGAGGCAAGACATTCATTATGAACCATGAAAAACCTTTTCTTAAAACGGGTCGCCCCATCATAAAGATCAATTTTTTTGAAGTTTTTATTTGTTTTTCTTCAAGCCATCGTTCAAATGTGTCAGCAGATTCATCCGGCAGGAAATCAATGCTGTCAACACCATTAGGTATAATTTCAATTTTATTCGGATTTATACCAAATTCTATAGCTTTTCGGGCTGTTGCATTGCTCACAGATATCAGCAAAGAATATTCATTGAATTTTTTAAGAATATGATTCCGATAAATCTTACTTGGAAATGTCACATCCAATCCATGCAATGTAGCAGTATAAGAAATATGTTCTTGTTTTTTGAAAAAAGAATAAAATGAAGCTATCAGCCCATCATTGAAATGAATGAGATTAATATAAGGATTTTCGGCACAAATTTTCCTAATTCGTCGGCTAAGATTCAGAAAAAAGAACATCTTACTTCCCTTACCATCATAAACCAAACGATGGACAATACATTTTCTCTCCATTCCCGTTATCAATTCATAACTCTGTTTTTCCATTCCCCCAACTGTTGGTGGAAATTTATGACTTACAAATAGTATCTCCATTACCCCTTAAGACTTTTTATATTACGCAATGTGATGTAAAAAAGAAACCCTATACAACTCCAGAAAAGTTGCCTGGAACGTCTTAGAATCGAAACAGACAACCAGATATTGTATGAATTTATTCCGATGACAGATAAGAAAAGTTTATTTCCCAGTTCTTCCACACCTAATTGTCCGGGAATGAATGCTCCCATAGACTTGATGAGAATAATACCTGTGTCTATCAACAAAGCATTCCACACTTTGATGTCAAAACCAAGAAAAGAGAGTATAAAATAGATCTCCAACGATCCAAGTATCCAATGCAAAGAAAAAAACACAAATGAAAGAATTGCCTCCTGAGGTCTCTTTCTGATATATTCGGCCAATGAGGATCTCATTTCTCTAACATTGCGGATTATCTTTTTCCATTTCTTCCTATTTTCATCAGTTAGGCTATTTCCTGCATTATTTACATCACCTCTTCTAAGTGAAAAATAAGATAACGACAATAATAACAAAACAACAATTGCAAATGAAATGATCAAAAGGAACTTCATTTTCCTTGGCAATCCATCAGACAGTGAGTATAATAACCATCCAAGAGAAACAATAGACAGAGTTAACAAGCTCAACATCATAATGATCCGTGCCAACAGCACTGATTTCAGAGCAATCCTTTCATCTACGCCCTGTTGTTCGAGCATGCGTGCATTGTAAAGTTCTCCTGCAATCACACTTGTAGGATTAAACAAGGCTATCGTATTTCCGGTATGTCTATATATGAATAGTTTGCCCAGAGGAGGCTTCGTCGTAGAATCAATGCAAAATTTCCAACCTAATGCTCCAAATAAATATGCTCCAAATGTGCTGATAAGAATCCACAAAGCACTGAAACCAAGATGTCTTATAATATCGACCGATGCAGGTATATTTGTCGCTCTCAGAAAAAAACAAAAACTAATCAAAACACTTATTATAAGAAGAATGCGTAAAAGTTTCTTCATACCGAGAGCATAGGAATTCTGTGAGTGTGAGATAAAAGCTTTAAATCGCCAAAATAGGTATCAGCTAGATTTTCCCAGATATATGACTTCGAAGATTCCAAGCCGTTACACGACAATTTTCGGGCAAGTTCGGGTTGCTCTATGATACTCGATATTCGGTTCAAAAAATCTTGGGCATCATATGACTTACATAAAAATCCGTTCACCGCATTTGTTATAAAATCTCTGCTGCCTCCTCCGTCGGCAATCACACAAGGAAGTCCGCAAGCCATTGCTTCCAACACAACATTTCCAAATGTCTCAGTGACGGAAGGAAAAAAGAACACATCCGCAGAAGCATAAACAGATGCTAATTTTTCATGGTCGCAATGTCCCAGAAAGAATGCATTAGGCATTTGTTTTTCAGCATCATCTTTTGCTACTCCGTCACCCACTACAATAAAATTATATTTTAGGTGCTTTTCCTCAATCAACTTGTATACATTGAACATTGTTTGCAAATTCTTTTCCCAAACGAGTCTGCTGACGAATAAGATACACGGATTATCGTTTCCTGTCAGGGATTTCATCAAATTTTTGTCTTTTTTTGATGGGGAAAACAATTTTCGGTCTATTCCTCTTTTCCAGATTTTCAAGAGTTTCGACTGCATTCCTCCGTCTACCAATTCTTCTGCCAGACTCTCAGAAGGAACATAAACCTTATCACATCTATTGTAAAACGAATTAAGGATATTTCTGGCCTTTTGTTTTGTTAAATTAATCAAGAAAGGTAGCTTACCAAGATAATAGTCTATGTAACTGACAAAATTCGTGTGATATATGGAGATTACCGGTATCTCGTAGCGTCTGGCTGCTTTCAAGGCGTAGTTGCCGAGCATAGATGGTGTAGAGATATGTATGACATCCGGCTCAAAAAGTTCTAGTTCTTCATCCAGTTTATTCTTCTGGAGCATTGGCAAAGCAACTTTATAATCTTCATTACCCGGTATGCTAAGATTCGACACCCGTATACATTTAAATCCTGCAATATTATCGGGACCCATACCGCAGACAAAAAGGAATTCAAACTGATCGGCCGGTATTCTGTTGATCAACTGGAACATGGTTCTCGAAGCTCCATCAAAATCGCTTATTAATATATCTGCAAAAAAAGCTATTTTATTTTTTCTCATCTTTTGTTTACTTCTTTTCACAAAAGAAACAAACAGAAATAAAGTAAAGATTAAGAAGTTATTTAGAAACAGTGTATTTTTATACAATAAACACATACAGCACAAACCATAGTTATGAATCAGAATTATGAACATAATTTTATATTGTTTAACCTAAAATGAAGCAACATTGGCACAATATAGGCATCTAATTATAACTGAAAAGACATATTTTATCGTATATTTGTGAGCAAACTATAGAAAAATCAATTATATAATTAAACCTTTTGACTACGTTGGAGTCTAATCAACAAAGAAATTATACCTAGTATATCTAATTATTTATAAGAAAACAAGTTATTATTAAAATATTGAAAGGAGACAAAGCAATGAAAAAAAGAGTGAAACTATCTGTTTTAAGCCTTCTAGCTTTCTTGCCGATGTTTGTTTTCGGACAAGGATGGGATGATGACATCTATGGTGGCACCTCAACTCCGAAAAATACTAAACAAGCAAGTAATACTGTAACTGTGAAACAACCCACCTCAAATACATCAAAAGTTGTTGTTGTAAATGATGATGGCGATATGCAAATCGTCACTCGCGGCAATGTAGACATAGATGTTGATGCATATAACCGTAGAGGTGGAAATGTAGATGTTTATGCCGCAAATGATACAATATATGATGAAGACTATGCAGAAAGTGACGATTATGAATACACTGACCGTATTGTAAAATTCGGCAATCCACAGAACAGTGTTACCATAAACAGTGACAATGACATCAACGTATATGTAACCAATGACCTATACTCAGACTACTATAGCAACAGAGGCTGGAATTTCAATGTACATTATGGGTGGGGTGGTTATGGATATTATCCGTGGTATAATTCATGGTATGACCCATGGTACTATTCCTCATGGTATTATCCATGGTATGGATCAAGATATTCTTACTATAATCCTTATTATTATGGATGGGGATGGAATGGAGGTTATTATGGAGGATGGTATGATCCATGGTATTATGGACGTCCTACATACTATTCAAACTATAATTCAAGAGGCAGAAGTACCGGATATTACAGTTCGGGAAGAGGAATATATAATAACAGCAACGCCAGATATTCATCATCAGCAGGGAGAAGCAGTTCAAGGAATTCAGGTATTTCTTCAGGCAGAAATTCAAGTGTTGGCAGAACATCTTCGACAAGAGACAATTCTTCGGGTAGAATAAGTAATTCCACATCGACCAGAAACAATTCTTTGGGAAGAACAAGCAATTCAGTATCCACTTCCAGAGGAAGTTCTACAACAACACGTCAAAATGGAACAGTTAGCAGAACACGTCCATCAAACAATACATCGACAGGAAGAGTATCTTCTGAAAGTAATGTAAACACTCGCCAAACGAACACATCAACATCGCGTAGTTCTGGCACATACCAAAGAGAAACGTCTACATCTAACAACAGACCAAGCTCTACTCCAAGCTCAAACAGATCATACGATAGTGGAAGATCCAATAGTTCATCGTCTTCAAGCACTCGTTCCGGATCATACAGCAGCGGATCGTCAAGCAGGTCTTCCGGAGGTGGTGGTGTTTCATCGTCAGGTGGAGGTGGTGGTTCTAGCCGTGGAGGCGGAAGCGGCCGTGGAAGATAATCGTTGAAAGATTAAATAACATAAAGCTGAGTTCGAGTAATCTGACTCAGCTTTTAAGAATAAAATAAAACAAAATATTATTGCATAATGAAAAGATTAGTAATTTCAATTGTAGTGATGGCCACAATCGTAGGTTCAGTCTTTGCACAGGGAGAGATTGACGCTTACAAATTATCCCGGAATGATCTCAAAGGATCGGCTCGTTCTGTTGCAATGGGTGGTGCCTTTGGTGCACTTGGCGGAGATGTGTCTGGTGTTGCAATCAATCCGGCAGGTATAGGAGTATATACCAGTTCCGAAATTGTGACCACAATGAATTTTTCAAACACAAACACCAAGACAGAGTTAAATGCCGGAGAAATAGATGACCGTAAATTTAAATTCAGCTTTGACAATCTGGCTTATGTCGGAGCATTCCCAACAGGAGATTATAATGTTCCGTTCGTAAATTTTGGATTTTCGTACAACAGATTGAAAAATTTTGATCGACAAATATCTATGCAAGGTAATAACCTGAATTCTTCAATCATCGATTATATGGCATACAGGGCAGGTCAAACAAATACGAATGACCTTGGTCTGGTTTCTAATCCTTATGCTTTTCAAGATGCTGACTGGCTTGGGGTTTTGGGCTATAACACTTTTGTAACAGGCTTGCAAGGATATGATTCCGAAACAGGCTATAACTATACAAAGAGAGGAAATTATAGTGGAAACTATGGAAGTATACTAGGAAATGGAGAACAAGTCAATAATCGTATGTTCTTACACGAAAAAGGATATATAAACAGTTATGATTTCAATGTTGGAACAACCATCTCCAATATTCTAAGTTTGGGTGTTACTATTTCTGTTACAGATCTAAATTATAATTTATATTCAGAATATGACGAAACATTCCTTGGACCGGAAGGAGGAAGTATGTATTTGACTAATCAATTGCGTACAGAAGGTGCCGGATATCAATTTAAAGGTGGTATAATCCTCAAGCCGATACAACAATTAAGATTGGGTGTTTCTTATCACTCTCCCACATGGTATAACCTCACCGACACTTATACTGCACAGCTAGATGCAATCGGAAATAAAGTTGACAGTTGGGATTACGAAAACGGAGTTTCGTCTTTCGACTATAACTTTAAAACTCCTGATAAATGGACATTCAGTCTTGCAGGTGTGATCGGAAAGAGAGCTATTATCAGTGCCGATTATGAATTGACCAACTATGGCAACATGACATTGAACACAACCAATGGCTCACCATTGTCTAACGGCATACCGAACGCAACAATATCAGAACATTTCAAAACATCCGGAGCTTTACGTGTAGGGGGAGAATTCAGATTCACACCTCAAATCACAGGACGTGTAGGCTATTCATGGGTAGAAAGCCCAATTGAAAGCAAAGTTAAAGATGGTGTCACTGAAATTGTAACAGCAGGTGCCACACCTCAATATACTATCGATGGTAATGCAAATTATTTTACATATGGAGCAGGTTATAAGTTCAATAACAGTAACAATAATCCCAATAATTATTTTTACATCGACATTGCATTCATCATGAAAAATCAAAAGGATGATTTGTATCCATTTTCAAGTGTTGTAAATAATGATGGTTCGGTAGCAATAAATTCCGTACCCGCTAAGTTGACAACCAATAGTTTTGGAGGACTACTTACATTAGGATATAAATTTTGATAAGAAATATAACTGAAAAACTGAAAGCTGTTCATCGAATAATGAACAGCTTTTTATTTTTATACTACTTTTGCATTATATTTTGTAATAAAAACAATTGAAAAATGTCAACTTATACCGAAGATAACAGAAAAGTTACGACTCACCGTCTGATAGAAATGAAACAACGTGGCGAAAAAATATCTATGCTCACCGCATACGATTATTCCATGGCAAGTATCATAGATCAAGCCGGAATGGATGTAATATTGGTTGGAGATTCAGCTTCAAATGTAATGGTGGGCAATATAACTACCCTCCCGATAACGCTCGATCAGATGATCTATCACGGACGATCAGTCGTAAATGCAGTGAAACGCGCACTTGTTGTCGTGGATATGCCTTTCGGAACTTGTTCAGGCGACACTCTCAAATCGCTCGGTGCAGCAATCCGAATCATGAAAGAATCGGGAGCCGAAGCGGTAAAGATAGAAGGTGGACAAGAAATAGCTGCCGATATCAAGCAGATTATAGATGCAGGAATACCAGTGATGGGACATTTGGGTTTGATGCCTCAATCAATAAATAAATACGGAACATACAATGTACGTGCAAAAGAAGATGAAGAAGCCGAAAAACTGTTGAACGATGCCAAATTACTACAAGATATAGGCTGCTTTGCCATCGTACTGGAAAAAATACCGGCTAGACTTGCACAAAAAGTTGCATCAGAGCTAATGATCCCAATCATAGGCATCGGAGCTGGAGGAGGAACAGATGGCCAAGTGCTTGTTATGCATGATATGCTAGGCATAAACAAAGATTTTTCACCTAAATTTCTACGTAGATATGCCGATGTGCATACTATAATCACTGATGCAGTGAAGAACTATATTAAAGATGTAAAAATAAAAGACTTCCCTAACGAAGACGAGAGCTATTAAGCTCCGAAGTGCATACAAATATGACTATACAGTATAAGCCTAACATAGATGATTTTACGGAATTGCAGTTATTAGCAACCAGTCAGACACCCCGCTACATGAAACAAGCAGTTGTTCAAAAATATTTAGGACAAATCTTGTTCATCATAGTGATGTTATTGTCCGGAGTCAGATTCATGAGTGAGCACTCTCCCTATCATCTGATCATTTGCCTTATAGCTACAATTGCATGCATTATGTATCCGGCCTTCAATCTTTGGCTATACAAAAAAACAGTGCATTTACAATATAAAAAACTCGAAAAGAAAGGAAATAACAGCATAGTATCACTATCTATAAACTCAGCAGAGTTAGATCTATTAAATGAAAAAGGTGCATACAATATGCATACCTCAGATATAATTCAATTCTATGAGGTTGGTAAATATTTCTTCATCCGTATGCACGAAGATTTGTTCTTAGCCATTCCAAAAGATCAATTGTCGGAAATCAATTCTTTCAGGGATGAATTACATGAATATGCCGCTTTATACAATATCCCATTCAGCACAAACCTCAATTGGGTAAGCAATATCTACAGCAAAAAAAACGTATTAAACTAGGCGTCTAAAGCGACTAAAAATCTTCTTCCAACACATATAACGACCGATAATATTCTGTTGTCGATCGTTAAGAAAATCTTATCCTTTTCTTCATGAACTTATATTTAAAAATATTGTTCAAACTATAGTAACAATATTTTTTTAATTCTAATTAATTTTAATAATAAGACTATGAAAAAAGTGATTTTTATTTATGCATGCATTGCAATGCTAGGTCTGGGATTATATTCTTGCGGACCAAGCGACACAAAATTGCAAAAGAATGTAACGACTGCTTTATCAATTGCCCAGCCCAATGTAACCGTAGCCGTAAAAGATGGCGTTGTTACATTAAGTGGAAAAGTAGATTCTCAATCGGCGAAAGATGCCGCAGAACAAGTATCTAAAGGTGTGAAAGGTATCAAATCGGTAGTCAACAACATTGAAGTGACACAACCACCTGTAACTATTAATCCGGATAGTACACTCACGACTCTTATTACAACTGCACTTACAACCGCCGGCTACAAAGATGTTGTCGCAACCGTAAAAGACGGAGAAGTCACACTCACAGGCAATGTGAAGCAAGCTGACCTGACCAAAGTGATGCAGATAGCAAATGAAGCCAAGCCAAAAAAAGTTATTAATCAATTAATTATAAAGAAATGAGTCTAAAGGATAAATATGCAAAACTAATTGATTTTGCACAAAGTTCAGGCATACAAAATCTTGCCGTAACGGAACAAGATAATGTTTTATATGTGAATGGAAGTGCTACAGCCACTGTAAAAGACCGTATATGGGCAATTTACAATGAGCTCGATCCTGATATGCGTTCCGGTGATTTGGTTCTCAATATCGAAGTTGCTGCAGGAGGTGAAGAGATTTATGAAGTAAAAGCAGGTGATAATCTGAGCAAAATCGCTTCAAAATATCCGGGTATGTCATGGCAAAAAATATTTGATGCTAATAAAGACATCATATCAGATCCTAATCTGATTTATCCCGGTCAGAAATTAAGAATCCCATTGTAATTATAAAAGGCATAAGATAAGTAAGAATAGGCTTTTCTCGATAAAGAAAAGCCTATTTTTTGTTTCAAATGATCATGAATACATTTTATCTTTCTGTGTTTTGATATCATCCGATGTAATATAATCATCATAATCAATTATTTTATCAATAACTCCATTTGGAGTAAGTTCAATAACTCGATTACAGACTGTCTGGATAAATTCATGGTCATGCGACGACATCAAAACATTGCCTTTTAATTGCTTCAAGGTATTATTAAAGGCTTGAATAGATTCCAAATCCAAGTGGTTTGTCGGAGAATCCAGAACCAAGGTATTTGCATCTTTCATCATCATACGGGCAATCATGCAGCGCATTTTTTCACCACCCGACAAGACCGTAGCACTTTTCAATATTTCTTCACCCGAAAACAACATTCTCCCCAAAAAACCTTTTAGATAAATCTCACTCGTATCATCTGAAAATTGAGCCAACCAATCGACAAGATTCAAATCTTTTGTAAAAAACTCCGAATTATCCAATGGTAAATAAGCCTCAGTAATGGTTTGTCCCCATTCAAATGTGCCTTTATCCGGTTGTATATTGCCATTGATGATTTCAAAGAAAGCAGTCATTGCCCGCGGATCTCTTGATAAGAAAATGATCTTATCGTCTTTCTCCACATTGAAACTTACATTATCAAAGAGGATTTGCCCCTCAACAGACTTGCTCAGTCCATTGACTTCCAAAATCTTATTTCCGGGTTCACGTGAGGGTGTAAAAATAATGCCCGGATATTTACGTGACGAAGGTTGAATTTCTTCAATATTCAACTTCTCCAACATTTTCTTACGGCTTGTGGTCTGTTTTGATTTTGCTACATTAGCACTGAATCGCCGTATAAATTCTTCCAGCTCTTTTTTCTTCTCTTCGGCTTTTTTGTTCTGCTGCGCCAATTGGCGTGACGCTAACTGGCTCGATTCGTACCAGAAGCTATAATTACCAGAAAACAGATTTATTTTGCTGTAGTCAATGTCTACGATATGCGTACAAACAGAATCAAGGAAGTGACGGTCGTGAGAAACAACTAACACTGTATTCTCAAAGTTCGCAAGGTAATTTTCCAACCAACTCACGGTGTCTATATCCAAATCGTTAGTCGGCTCGTCCAATAGCAAATTATCCGGTTTTCCGAACAATGCTCTGGCGAGCAATATCCTCACTTTTTGCTTTCCACTCATATGTGCCATCAGCTGATTGTGCGACTCGGTTTTGATACCTAATCCATTCAACAAACTTGCAGCATCACTTTCAGCTGTCCATCCACCCAATTCTGCAAAACGTTCTTCGAGCTCCGAGGCTTTTATTCCGTCTTCTTCCGTAAAATCTTCTTTTGCATAAATGGCATCTTTTTCTTTCATTATTTCGGATAGAGTGGTGTGTCCCTGAAGCACGGTGTCAATGACGGTTTGGTCGTCAAATGCAAAGTGATCTTGTGAGAGCACAGACATCCGTTCGTTAGTACCCATCGAAAAAGATCCTCGTGTGGCATCTCGCTGCCCGCTCAATATTTTCAAGAAAGTAGATTTTCCGGCACCATTGGCACCAATAATACCATAGCAATTGCCATTCGTGAACTTTATGTTCACATCCTGAAACAGGATTCGCTTACCAAACTGGTGAGTCAAATTAGAAACTGTAATCATTTTTACCTTTTTTACATAAAAAGATGAATGACCGGAAACATCCTGAGTCATCCATCCTGATATATTTTATAACAATCTTTTGTTTGTCAATTTTATCTTATCTCTATGGTTACCGAAGATCTTATTTCGGGTACGACTCCAAAAACCCGTCTTTGTTTCCGTGTTTCTACCTCGAACATTAACTTGGATGGAGGATTCGGCGTAACGTATTTTTGAAAATTATACAAATAAGAAAAATAAGTCATGTATATGCTTTTCTTAAATTCTTGCGCAATATTATCGTATTTATACTTATCCCAGAACATACAATCTGTAAATCCATTTGCATCCGTAAACCGAGTGTCCGGATTTCTATACTTCATTGTTTCTATCAAGAATCTTTTATAGGCATTGGTTAATTCATCTTTTGTCACATCCATTTTCTGATCATCGATGCGTTTTATAATGTCTCCGCCACGTATTCCTGCATTATAAGCAGGTGAATTTGCATCAACATTCGTTATGGTCTTCATATCGTCTGTACTGATATGAAAACCTGTATAATTATATCGTTTATAATCGACCAAATATCCGACAGACGTTTTATTGGCTGAATACGGATAGTTCATCATCAGCAAAGGAGTATGCATACGTGCATATTCTTCAAGTGAGTATTTTTCCGAAAGGTATTCGGTTGCATGACAGTCCCATATCTGAGTCAATTGATTAGGTTCTACATATTTTTTATCAAAAAAACGGATTCCCAATTCGAGTGTATATTGTCCTTCAACTTGAACTGCAGACTCGGTTCCTGAAAGTATTGGCAGATTGACCATTGTTTTGGTACGTGGATCAAAACGCCACGATCTCAATTGTGATTTAGGAGTCAATGCCGCATTATGTTTCAAATTGGGTTGATAGCTATAATAAGTTTGGATAATAATATCCGGATCTTTACGATCCCGAGTCAGCCCTTTATCATTCAATGCTTTTTCTATTATGGCAGATATCTCACCATCAATTGCCGGAGCATTGTTATCGACCAGAAAATCGAATGTATGATAATCCGAGTAATCTATATTCGGATTTGGTTGTACTTGTAACGGGAGAACAAATGAACGTTCATTTGTATCTTCCAAACTATAAAAAGAAAAGCTCGTTGCCAGTTCGGATTCCGAAAGCGAGCCTATTTCATTACATTGTCGACTGAGTCTATATTCACTGAAATAGGTATTCAGATTACGTATCGTAAATGTAACTTCGGTGGTTGACTCATTAAAAAGCCAACTTGCGATTGTTTTATAATCACGGAGATATGTTGCAACTCCATTAACTTCCATAATAATGTCGTTGGGCTTGATCCCCGCTTTTTCGGCAGGAGAGAACGGTTCTACGGAAAGAACAACAGGTTCTCCATAACCCCAGCTTGGATTGTTACTAATTTCGAATGTGATGCCAAAATGGCACGTTTGCTCTTTAGTTTGTGCGTTTAAGTTTAATGTAAAGACCGCTATCAGAAGCGATAATAGTATTTTTTTCATTGAATTGATGTGTATTGATACTTCACTCTATTATATAACCCTTCTATACTAAATATATATTAAAATTGGGAGCAAAGATACATTATTATCGTCTATAATCAATGGGTTTAAAGATTAATATATCAACACTTTTGCTACAATATAATTTAGGTAGCCTCGCTTCTATCCGCCGAATGTAAAATCTGTTCAATATAAAATTGTATATTTGTATAGAAAAAATATCATAAAAGAAAGATTATCTATGTTTTCAGGAATTGTAGAAGAGGCCGCCCAAGTGGTGGCATTAAAAAGAGACGGAGAAAACCTGCATCTGACATTAAAGTGCGCATTTACGCATGAACTAAAAATAGATCAAAGTATTGCACATAACGGAGTTTGTCTCACAGTCGTGAATCTTACAGATGACACCTATACTGTCACCGCCATAAAAGAAACGCTCGACAGATCAAATTTGGGTTTACTCCAAGTTGGCGACAAGGTGAACCTAGAAAGAAGCATGCTGATGAATGGCAGACTGGACGGACATATAGTGCAAGGTCATGTAGATCAAACTGCAACCTGTGAAGAAATAAGAGAAGCCGATGGAAGTTGGTATTTCAAATTTGCATATGAATATAACAAGGAGAAAGCCAAAAACGGTTACTTAACTGTGGATAAAGGCTCGGTCACAGTCAACGGCATCAGCCTGACCGTATGTAATCCTACTAACAATACGTTTGAAGTTGCTATAATCCCCTACACATACGAATTCACGAACTTTCACGAACTGAAAATAGGCTCAGTTGTCAATCTTGAATTTGATATTATAGGAAAATATATCAGCAGAATATTAGCACAATAAATTACTGGACATATCAAAATATCCATGCCAGCCCGATAAGAATATCTTATCGGGCTTTTTTATCTGAATCAAAAAAGATGAAAAAAAATTTCGAAAGAAGTATAGATTGCTATAAATAAGAAAAGGTTGTCATCCCGACAACCCCAATCTCAATTGTTAACCTTAAATCTAATACCATGAAAAACACAGTACAAAGATATGAATATTTTTATGTTATACAACACATTCGCGATTGTTTCCGCAAACATTAACCTTATTTAACTATCATGATCGCTATTTGGTAGTTCTTTTTGAGATTTTATGCCCAATTCCTTCAACATCTCAGCTTGCCTGATAAGATTTCCACTACCTTCTGACAGCTGAGAATAGGCTTTCTCATAACTGCGTTGCGATTTCTCAATGCTCTTCCCTACATCTTGCAAAGTGTCAACAAACCCTGCAAATTTATCATAAAGCTTTGCTCCACGATCCGCTATTTCCTGAGCATTACGGCTCTGGTATTCTCTTTTCCACAAATCGGCTACTACTTTTAGGGAAGCAATAAGATTGGTTGGGCTTATCAGCAAAATTCTTTTCCTGTAAGCAAAATCCCATAGAGAAGAATCCAATTGCATCGCCAAAATATAAGCCGGTTCAGTAGGAACAAACATCATCACAAAATCTAATGAATCAATATGATCTTGATAAGACTTTTGACTCAACTCATCAATATGCCTTTTCACGGACAAAATGTGTTCTTTTTCTGCTGCTAACCGCTCTTCATCAGTCTTAGCCTCCACATACTTCACATATGCATTTAGCGAAACCTTAGAATCAATAACTATTTTTCGACCTCCGGGATAAGCAACCACAACATCAGGTTGCATATACTTATTATTTTCATTCTTTAGACGTTCACCATCAGAGTTTGTTATGAAATCTTGCGTATAATATTCTTCTCCTTTTTTCAAGCCCGATTTTTCGAGAATAGACTCAAGAATCATTTCACCCCAATTCCCCTGAATTTTGTTATTGCCTTTGAGTGCCTTGGTCAAGTTATTTGCATCTTCACTGATCTGATTATTCAAGGCAACTAAATCTTTTATTCTTTCTTCGAGTGAAAAACGCTGTTTCGACTCTTTATCATAAGTTTCTTCTACTCTGGTCTTAAATTCCACAAGTTTTTCACTCAATGGCTTCAAGATAGCTTCAATATTCGCTTTATTGGTATCCGTGAAACGGAGTGTTTTTTCTTCCAGTATCTGATTTGCCAACACTTGGAAATCTTTGTTCAAGCGATCTCGCGTATTGGTCAATTCATCTTTTTGGATGCGCAACAGCTCTTCTTTAGAGACAAGTGTTGCCCTCAGCTCTGCAATAATGCTCACATCTTCAAACAGCTTATTTTGAAGAGATTTCAGATCTTCTTGCTGTTTCATATTTTCACCTTTCATTTCCGACAATTGCTGACGGGAATTTCTTTGTACAAAAAAAATGACGATTGCAGCAATGCACAAAATAATTATGATTGAGAGATATTCCATATTGATTGTATTATTTTATATTTCACAAAAATACGATATTGATAATTAATTGGAGCATCCGAAAACAATATTGTTTATCTTTTATACGAGCCGTTTCTTCTCGAAAAACTTTATTCATGCTACTTTTGTTTTATAATAATGAAACTAAATAAATTATTACTACTTTTTGTTTTTATACAATTAGCTGCATGTGCACAAAACAATAAAACAAATCAGGATATGAAATACAACCAGCTGACACCCGAAGAAGAATATGTGATTCTAGAAAAAGGGACAGAACGTCCTTTCACCGGGGAATACACTGACAATAAAAGAACCGGAACCTATATCTGCAAAAGATGTGATGCTCCACTCTACAAATCGTACGACAAGTTCGATTCTCACTGTGGTTGGCCATCTTTCGACGCTGAGATTCCCGGAGCTGTGAAACGCATTCCTGATGCAGATGGGCGTCGCACCGAAATTGTTTGTGCAAATTGTGGAGCCCATTTAGGGCATGTTTTCATCGGTGAAGGTTTCACATCTAAAAACACGCGTCATTGCGTGAACTCCATTTCTATGAAATTCATTCCTGAAGGACAAAAAAACATTCGC
The DNA here is from genome assembly GCA_047974325.1 of Dysgonomonas sp. Taxonomy (GTDB): domain Bacteria; phylum Bacteroidota; class Bacteroidia; order Bacteroidales; family Dysgonomonadaceae; genus QVMP01. The sequence continues at coordinate 16,509 of JBKECE010000269.1, forward strand.
AAAGCATATTTTGCATCTGGATGTTTTTGGGGAACAGAATATTTTTTCATGAAAGCAAAAGGCGTGGAGCAAACTACAGTCGGATTTATGGGTGGAACGGTGGACAACCCCACATACGAAGAGGTTTGTGAAAAGACAACCGGACATCTCGAAACAGTTGAAGTCAATTATGATCCTGAAAAAATCACTTATGAAGATTTGGTGAAGCTGTTCTTTGAAACGCACGACTTTACTCAAACAAACGGTCTAGGGCCTGATATTGGTCCGCAATATTTGTCGTGCATCTTCTATGCAAACGAAGAAGAAAAACAGATTGCTCAGAAATATATAGATATTCTGAACACAAAAGGGTATCAAGTAGCAACAACCCTAAAAGCGACATCAACCTTTTGGAAAGCAGAAAATTATCATCAACAATATTATGAGCACAAAGGGACTAAACCTTATTGCCATTCCTACAAAAAAATATTTTAGAATAATTTTTCATTTTTCGATTATTTTAAATTTATTAGTTTTTTTATGACTTAAATGTTCATAAATTCTAACTATCGCATTATTTTTGTCGCTCATTCTTTCTAAAATTAAGAATTACAAAATATAAAATTTAAGAATTATGCTGAAGACAATCTTGTCTGTTTCGGGAAAACCCGGTCTATACAAATTAGTGTCTAATGGAAAAAACATGGTGATTGTAGAATCTTTAGTCGACAAAAAGAGACTACCGATTTATGCAAGAGACAAAGTGGTTTCACTTGGCGATATTGCCATGTATACGCTCGAAGAAGAGGTTCCTCTGAGAGATGTATTCATTTCAATCAAAAAAAAGGAAAACGGAGGAAAGACATCTGTACCGCACACTGCAAAGCCGGACGATTTGAAAAAATACCTGTCTGAAGTTCTGCCAAACTACGATAAAGATCGTATCTACAATGCAGATATAAAAAAGCTCATCAGTTGGTATAACCTTCTAACAGAAGCTGAAATTGACTTTGAAACTGAAGAAACTCCAGACGAAGAGGTCGAAACAAAAGAGGATGTTGTTGTAGAAGCCACTGAAGAAGCTGTTGAGAAACCAGTTGCAAAAAAATCGACAGCAAAGAAGAAAGAAAATAAAACAGAAGATACAGATACAACAGAAAAAACAGTTGCTAAACCCAAGCAGAAAACGACAAAAACCTCAGATAAAGCTAAATAAAGCACTCTATATTTGGATAAAAGGCAGAAATATCATTATCTGATATTTCTGCCTTTTATATATCGTTCATATAAATAATAAGAAAGACACCATCAATTCACAATAGAAAAATCTAATTGTTTACGCTCAAGATTAGCTCTTACCACTTTGATTTCTACCTCATCACCCAAACGATATTCCTTTTGTGACCGACGTCCTTTCAAACAATAATTTTTCTCATCAAATTCATAGAAATCATCATCCAATTCGCGCATCGGAATCAATCCTTCGCATTTATTTTCTTCAATCTCGGCATATATGCCCCATTCTGTGATTCCCGAAATGATAGCTTTAAACACACACCCTATTTTATCTGATAGAAATTCGACCTGTTTATATTTTATAGAGGCTCGTTCTGCATTGGCGGCCACTTGTTCCATTTCAGAGCAATGCTTACACTCCTCCTCACATTTTTGCTGATTAATACTTGCTCCGCCATTCATATAGCGAGTTAGCAAACGATGAACCATCATGTCCGGATAGCGGCGGATGGGCGATGTGAAGTGTGTGTAATAATCGAATGCTAATCCATAATGTCCTATATTAGATGTTGAATAGACTGCCTTGGCCATTGCCCTAACAGCAATTGTTGATATCAGGTTTTCTTCCGGTTTATCGTGTATCTCGTTCAACATTTTGTTCAACGATTCGGAAATAGCCTTATTGCTGCCGTCGGTCTTTATTTTATAGCCAAACTTGCGGACAAATTCAGCCATATTTTGCATTTTTTCAGGATTTGGTAAATCATGGATACGATAAACAAATGTTTTTGCAGTTCTGTTTTTCGGAACTTTACCAATAAACTCAGCAACAGTCTTGTTTGCGAGAAGCATGAACTCTTCGACAAGTTTATTGGAATCTTTCGATTCCTTAAAATAAACCCTCAGTGGTTTTCCATTTTCATCTATCTCAAACCTCACCTCTTCCCGTTCAAAAGAGATTGCACCATGCACAAAACGTTTTTCCCGCAATTTTTTTGCCAAATAATCCAATTTCAGCACTTCTTCTTTAAAGTCTCCTGTTCCTGTTTCTATTATATCCTGAGCTTCTTCATAAGTGAATCTCCGATCCGATTTAATCACAGTTCGCCCTATCCTATAATCTTTTACTTTTGCATTATCGTCCAATTCGAAAATGGCTGAATAGCACAACTTTTCTTCATTGGGTCGTAATGAACAAAGGCCGTTACTCAATCGTTCGGGCAACATCGGGATTGTCCTGTCAACGAGATAAATAGAAGTTGCTCTCTCCTCTCCCTCTTTGTCTATTATTCCGCCGGGAGCCACATAATGCGTCACATCTGCTATGTGAACACCAACCTCCCAGTTTCCGTTTTGCAACTGGCGCAAGGACAAAGCATCGTCAAAATCTTTTGCATCTCGTGGGTCAATCGTAAAGGTTGTCACCTTTCTGAAATCTTCACGTTTCGCTATTTCATCTTTTGATATTTTCTCAGATATTTTCTCAGCCTCTTCCTCCACTTCCTTAGGATAGATATAGGGCAATCCAAATTCTGCAAGAATGGCATGCATTTCGGCATCATTCGATCCGGCAACACCCAATATATCAATCACCACACCGACCGGGTTTTTAGCCCTTTCTGGCCACTCCACAATTTCCACAAGAGCCTTATCTCCAGTCTTTCCGCCTTTCAACTTATCGTTAGGAATAAATATGTCGTTTGCCAAAATTTTACTATCCATTTCAAGAAAGGCAAAATGCTTCTGTACACTCAAAGTTCCCACAAAGCGAGTTTGTTTGCGTTCAAGAACTTCCACAACCTCACCTTCGGGTTCACGTCCTTTTCTCATTGCCAACATTTGGATGCGCACTCTGTCGCCATTCATGGCATGGGCAGAGTTTCGTTCCGCTACAAAGACATTTCCGCTTTCATCATCAGGAACAAAAAAGTTCTTTCCGCTACTTCTTCTTTCAAAACGACCTTCAAGAAACAATCCCCGTGTGTTTGACTTATACTTTCCCAAGCTTGTTTCTACCAAGAATGCATCTGTTACCAGATCTTGAAGAATGCTGATAAGCACCATACGTTCCGGCTGTGTTTTTATATTCAGATCTGCGGCAACCTGTTTATAATTTAGAGATTTCTCTGTATTTTTATTAAAAAAATTTATTACGGCAGAGATTATTTCGCTTTTCTTCTTCCGTTTTGATGCTTTATGTGGATTTTTATTTTTTGTCATTTTATCTATTTAAAAATTCGTATACAAAGTAAACAAAAAAGGAATCATAACGTTCCATTATACAGCACTATTTATGTTTCGGCTGTGCAAAAAAGAGTAAACTTTTTCGTTACATTTGCATCCTTGATGTCGAAAACAGACACAAACAAGTAGTAACACATGAAGAAATATTGGTATATTCTTAAGAAATACAAGATCAGTCTGATTATCAGTCCTATTTTGGTCACAATCTATGTTCTGAGCGAAACAATACAGCCCAAGTTAATGGCAAATATCATAGACCAGGGCGTTATACCGAAGAGCTTGCCTGTTATCACAACCATCGGAATCCAAATGGTTTTGATTTCAGTTATTGGACTCATCGCAAGCGTTATCAACGTATCCGTATCTTCAAGAGTCGGCATCGGCTTTGGCACGGATATCCGCACACAATTGTTCGGGAAGATCCAAAGTTTTTCTTTTTCAGATATAGACCGTTTCAGCACCGCTTCTTTGATTACACGGCTGACAAACGATGTATCTAAACTACAGCAAATAGTGTTGATGTCGATGCGATTATTATTAAGGTCACCACTGATGCTTTTCATTGCTACATTTTTTGCAATCAGCATCAACAAAGAATTGGCTCTGGTCATTGCTATCGCTATCCCGATATTAGGATTGTGCATCTATGGAGTACTAAGTCAAGCATTTCCATTTTTTATTAAAGTACAACAAAAAGTAGATGCCCTAAATGCCGTTGTGCGTGAAAATCTAATTAATATCAGGGTTGTTAAATCATTCGTAAGAGAAGATTTAGAGAAAAAGAAATTTGAAGCATCGAGTGAAGATCTACGTGATGTAAGCATCAAAGCATCCAATATAGTCATCACGATATTCCCGCTGATGCAATTGATAATGAATGCATCCATACTTGCCATTTTATGGTTTGGTGGGCAAAAGGTGATTGGTGGAAGCATGAAAGTGGGCGAATTAGTTTCTTTTGTCAATTATATTGCTCAAATATTGATGTCGCTGATGTTGCTGTCTATGGTCATTATGACTTTTGCACGCGCCACAGCATCATCGAGACGTGTTATGGAAGTATTAAACACCGAATCATCTCTCCAGAACACACTTACAGGATTACATAACAAAAATAAAATTGAAAAAGGCAACATCGAATTCCGCAATGTATATTTTCAATATCCGGGAGGAGAGAACGATGTGCTGAAGAATATAAATTTTGAGATAAAACAAGGTGAAACTATTGCCGTCGTGGGTGCAACAGGCTCAGCAAAAAGCACTCTTTTACAACTTATACCAAGGCTCTATGATGTCACATTGGGACAAGTGTTGATAGATGGTGTTGATGTACGTGACTATTTGACAACAGAAGTCCATTCAAAAATCAGTGTAGTGTTGCAAAACAATGAATTATTCACCGGAACCATCATTGAGAATCTACGATGGGGAAAAGCCGATGCAACGCAAGGTGAGATAGAACAGGCAACAAAAGCAGCTCAGGCTCATGATTTCATACAGTCCTTTGCGGATGGATATAACACAATGCTGGGGCGAGGTGGAATCAACATTTCTGGTGGACAAAAACAACGTATATGTATAGCCAGAGCATTGCTCCGAAAACCCAAAATCTTAATTCTGGATGATAGTACGAGTGCTGTAGACAGTGAAACTGAACAAAAAATACGCTCCAATCTAAAAAAATTATTAATAGACACAACCGTACTCATTGTCACCCAACGAGTCAGCACGATGCAATCAGCAGACAGAATTTTAGTTCTGGACGATGGTGAACTAGAAACAATGGGCACTCCCGCCCAATTAATGATAGAATCAGATGTTTACAAAGAAATATACAACTCACAGCAATTAGTTTAAAATAAGATATGCCACACGGAAACGATTCACATTCTATAGAAAAACCTCGTGAAGGAAGGAAAACTCTTCGCCGACTTTTATCATATCTGACTAGGGACTGGAAGCTACTCACTTTCATTGGCTTTCTGATCATCATATCCATTTTTTCAAATCTGTTGGGATCGTATATGTTGCGTCCGGTCATTAACAATTATATTCTTCCCGGAAACATAACAGGACTTGCACAAGTGCTCATTATTCTTGCTCTGATCTATATCGTCGGTGTTGTTGCTACATTGATCGAATACAGATTGCTCAACAAGATAGGACAAGACACTGTAGCCGAACTCAGATCGGAACTTTTCAGTAAGATGGAGACATTGCCCATCAAATATTTTGACACACATCAGACAGGCGATCTCATGAGCCGCTATACAAATGATATAGACAAAATAAGCGAAGTCTTGACCGATAGTCTGGCCGACCTTTTATCCAGCCTACTGACATTCATTGGGATATTCTGCCTGATGATCTATATTAGTCCGGTTTTGACACTCATCACTCTCATCACCGTACCCCTTATGATATTGAGTGCAAACCTGATTGCAAAAAAGAGCCGTAAATATTTTAAGGCACAGCAAAATTCGCTGGGCGAGGTAAACGGGTACATTGAAGAAATAATAAGCGGACAGAAGGTGATTAAAGTTTTTAATCATGAAGAAAAATCGGAAGCAGATTTCGACAAGCTCAACCAAGATCTCAATAATAAGTCGGGAAAAGCGCAGTTGTATTCAGGTATGATGATGCCGGTCATGCAAAACCTAAGCACTCTCAACTTTGTTGTTGTGACCATTGCCGGAGCACTTCTAGCTATCTTTAGAGGTTTTGACATCGGTGGATTAGCTGCATTTCTTCAATATTCGAGACAATTTGGACGTCCAATCATAGACCTTTCGAGCCTTTATAATAATATACAATCGGCGATTGCAGGAGCAGAACGCATCTTTCAAATAATAGATAAACAACCGGAACCTGAAGATGACGCGAACGCAACCGTTCTTCACAATATACAAGGAGATATTAAACTCGAAGACGTACATTTTGGATATACACCCGATACAACTGTTCTCAAAGGCATTACCTTTGAAGTAAAAGCAGACACAAAAATCGCTCTTGTGGGAGCTACGGGAGCAGGGAAAACCACCATCCTAAATATGTTGCCTCGCTTCTATGATATCCAATCGGGAGAAATAACAATAGATAACATTCCTTTGAAAAACATAAAACTTTCGAGCCTGCGCCAATCGATGGCAATAGTCCTGCAAGACACTCATTTGTTCACAGGAACAGTCCGTGAAAATATCCGCTTCGGCAGACTGGATGCAACCGACGAAGAGGTTATGGATGCAGCCAGACTCACAGCGGCACATTCCTTCATCAAGCGATTGCCAAACGGGTACGACACTTTGTTGGAAAATGACGGAGCTAATCTGAGTCAGGGACAAAGGCAATTACTCAACATAGCACGGGCGGCCATTGCCAATCCACCCATTTTATTGTTAGATGAAGCCACAAGCAACATTGACACACGCAGTGAAATACTCATCCAAAAAGGTTTGGATAAACTGATGCAGGGTCGTACCAGCCTTATTATCGCTCACCGTCTCTCAACTGTGCGCAACGCAGATATAATCATGGTGCTGGATTATGGTAAAATAGTTGAAACAGGAACTCACGAACAACTCATTGCAAAAAAAGGATTTTATTACAATCTCTATCAAAATCAATTTGAAGAAATATAGATCCCCTAACATCGGACAGTAATAAGACCTCCAATATCAGATTTTTATTGTATTTTTGCCTCAACTTAAAATAAACAAACAGAACATAATTATCATAATTTTGATGAAGCAAAAAAACTCGCGCATAAAGGAGAACATAAATCAATTTTCCGAACTCTTGAGATTGATTCTACCACAAAACAAGCCGGAAATTTTCATCTTATTAGGCTTCATCATTTTTTATTTCTCTTATTCACTCACCATTGCACTGACCACTTCGGTCATAGACTATCAGCTTTATAAATATGATGTCTACTTCTCCTTCGACAATCCGATCATTTACAATCAAGGATATGTCTATCTGGAAGGCCATCCTTTGATGCGATGGATGCTATATCCTTTCATCCTCTTAGGCAATGCCTTAGGCATTTTACTTGGCTACAAAGCCAAAACAGTTTTTCTGACACTCATTTGCTGTACATTTGTATCCCTGTCTGTCATCTATGTGCGGAGATATTTGAAAGAAATTCTAGGACTAAACGGGATTGTACTCTCATTGCTGGTATTGATGTACGGTTTTTTCTCGACAAATCTGATACTTTGCTTCACCATAGAATCGTTCACACTTACCATATTCCTCCTCTCGTTCACAATTTACTACTACTCACGGTGCATGCAACAAAGCAAAGGTGTAACACTGCTGTCTAATTCATTTCTGGCAATCGGACTAGGCGGCATCACGCTAACCAACTTTGCAAAAGGTATCATACCCATGCTCTTTGCAAACGAAGGGAAAAAAACTATTTTGCGTAAAATAATTATTGTAGGTTTATTGTTCGGATTATGTATTTTTATAGCGTTATTAGCAGAATATAGTTTCGATTTCATAGGTCAGGTAAAATATCGCCTAACACAAAATATCAGTCTTCCGGCTAAAGGTCTTTATTATGAGAAAATCATTGATATGCTGTTTACCTCTCCAATGTTTTTTTCAAATATCATGCTCGATTCCATCTACAATGATTTTGGTGCAAAAATGGCTGTCATCAACATGGACTATTTTCGCCATTGGTGGCAATACGCTTTTGCCGGAGCCATGTTCATACTATTAGCTTACTCAGTCATCAAGAACTACAAAAACAAATATGTGCAACTTCTGTTGTTGATGCTAGTCATAGATATTATAATTCACGCCTTGATAAGATATGGGCTCCGGGATGCGCAAATCTACGGTGGACATTGGGTGTTCATGGTTCCATTTCTATTGGGATGGCTTTATAAAAGCCTAGATAATAAAAAGTTGAAACAAGGATTTACTGTAGTTATATCTATTTTATTTATATCCATACTCATCAATAACATCTATCAATTGACTCAATTTATAGAACTCGCTATTGAGCATTTTTCCCCACACAGAGATATTGACCTGAAGCTATTCTTCTAGCGGGAATATTTTAAGAATAACAAAAGCTCTCGAGACTCCATCATCATAAGCAAAAGCTTTCGTTTACAACTATTTTATTTTTTCTTATTATATTTGCTATTAAGAAAAATTAAAAATTTTGCAGGCTCATATTTTAACTACCTCATACTTATTGAATAGAATATGGAAAAATTAAACTCGATAATCAAACTCATTCGTGTTGACCAATGGACAAAGAATCTGTTTGTTTTTGCTCCAATTCTTTTTTCCATGCAGTTTCAGAATACACAAGCTTTGCTGAATGCAACTCTGGCCTTTATCGGTTTTTCATTTATTGCAAGCTCTATATATATTATTAATGATTGGTGTGATATAGAATCAGACAAGCTCCATCCAAAGAAGAAGAATAGACCAATGGCTTCTGGTGCTATAACGAAAAAGACAGCCTCGATTTTGCTTATTTGCTTAATAATAGTCGGTCTCTCCATATTCTTATTCGTCATTAAAAATTACAGTGCTTCGTTTCTTACGATAGGATATCTGCTGCTCAATGTAGCCTATTCTTTAAAGTTGAAACATTTTGCAATCATCGATATTACAATAGTTGCACTAGGGTTTGTGATACGGCTGTTCGTGGGCAGTTTAGTCACCGACATCGTATTGTCTCACTGGATTATAATAATGACCTTTCTTCTTGCCCTTTTACTTGTGCTGGGAAAACGCAAAAACGATGTTGTCTTATTTGAAAAAACAGGTCAACAGATGAGGAAAAGTATCACAGGCTACAATTCGCAATTTCTGACAGCCACCATTATCGTTGTGAGTTCAGTCACAATCGTTGCATATATTATGTATTCCATCTCTCCAGAAGTAATTGAACGGAATGGAAAAAACCTATACCTCACATCCTTGTTCGTCATATTGGGTCTTTTGAGATACCTACAAGTTATTTTCCTCGAAAAAGGAGGTGACAACCCTACCCGATTGTTTATCAAAGACCGATTCATTCATTTAGATATACTTTGCTGGCTTATATCGTTCATCACTATTTCGCTGCTCAAAGATTTCTAGAAAAAGGAGAATATGGATAAAAGAACTATTGCGGCTTTCGATTTTGACGGAACCATCACTACAAAAGATACTCTTTTCGATTTCATCAGCTTTTATCATGGACGCTCAAAATTTCTCTGGGGATTATTCCGCATGTCTCCAACTCTGGTTTGTTTCAAACTAGGCTTTATCACGAACGAGAAAGCTAAACAAAGGCTGTTTTCATATTTCTTTAGAGGGAAAGATATTACGGAATTCAATGACTTTTGCCGCCTATATGCAAAGCGAATAGATGATCTTTGTTATCAATCGTCTCTCAATCAGCTGATGGTGCATAATGATCGAAACGACGAAATAATTCTTATTAGTGCCTCTATCGAAAATTGGATTGTTCCTTGGGCATCAGCACATTCAATAAAACGAGTCTTAGCGACTCAGATTGAAATTGAAAATGGTCTTATCACAGGTCGTTTCAGCAGCAAGAATTGTTATGGCGCTGAAAAAGTGAATCGATTGAAAGAAATATATCCCAACAAAGAAGAATACACCTTATACGCTTATGGTGACAGCAGAGGTGATAAAGAATTGCTTGATTTTGCCGATTTTTCTACATTGTATGAATCTCAATCCAGAAGAAAATAAAAAAAGAGATTAACCTTTAACGGAAAATCTCTTTTTACAAATAACCTAAAAATACTACCTAATAACCTTTTTCACTAACTTAGTAGAACCATTCAGCACTACTTTACACAAATAAATTCCTTTTGGTAAATCTTCGATATTAACAATTTCTGCATCGTTTGCCAAATGAACAACTTTAGCTAAACTTCCCGAAATAGTATATATTGACAAGTTTGCATTTGCTGCTCCAGTTATAGACAAATTGCCTAAATCGGAATATATGTTCACAGAACCGTATGTCACAGCCTTATCAATGCCTACACCTGCATCATCAATTCCGAGAGAAACTCCAGATTCAGCGGTGAACGGATAAGAAATAACGACATCTTCTGCTTCTGAAGTTAACTTCAAAGCCAAGTTGTAGACTCCGGCCTGTGTTGTGGTATATGTGGCAGATGTAGCCCCGGAGATCAAAGTTCCATTGAGATACCAACGATATTCAGCATAAGTATTAACCGACGTTTTATTAATGGCAAGGACAGGTTTCTTTGTCAATAATATCTGAGCAGCTTTTTCTGCCATCAAACTTAGAGATGCTTCGTTTGCATGCACACCATCGGGTAGTTCTGAGAATCCCCAAGATGATGTCACCGCATTCCAGTCTATAACGGCAATCATTTTTTCTTTCGACAATTCTTTTATTGCTGGTATTACTCCATTCACAATATTATCATTGCTAATATCATAACCATTAGAAAGTGCTTTGATAGGTGTCATCATGTATACTTCAGGTTTGGATGAAAATGCTGCAAATTCATTTATCAGATTGATGTACTCCGCTTTGAAATCACGGCGTCCCCAATAGGCCGTTTTTGAATCATTTGTTCCCA
>JBKECE010000020.1:0-5928 GCA_047974325.1 Dysgonomonas sp.
ATCGCTGTTTCTTTTGAATACAAAGGCTGGCTTGTTTAGTTCAAAAATTCGATTTTCCAGTTCTTTATTCAAATCATCAAAAATTTTGAGATACTGATTCGAAGTCCTATTATAATCTACTTCCATTTGTTTTTTCTTTGCCTCACATGCTTTTGCCAATTCTCGCAAATGCATAAGATTGGAATTTATTTGTTGAGACAACTCCATTATTTGTTGACTTATTTCAGTCCGAATGGTTTTGAAAAATCCTTCGACAATTGTACTTCCTATTTGTTTCGCATTCAGATCAATTGATATAATTTGAGCCGTCTGGGCAGCAGTAACTGCTCCGGTAAGCAGATTTACACTATTGTTGCAAGTTGCCACACTTGTATCAAAGGAGCGTGTGTCAACATCAATATTAACATTAACATCCTCATAAACAGTCCCACTGTATTTTACAGTGACAGAACGTATTCCTTCTGGAACCGATACAGTTTTGGAACCGGAATAATGTACCGGGATTGTTTTACGAAATGATCGTTTGTAACTCATAACTACTGGCTTTAGATATTTTGGTAATTATTTGTAGCAAACAGACTATTCGTCAGGTCTTTTACTCGTTGCGAAATATTGGAAGATGAAACCAGCTTGCTGAATTCACTTTGCACATCTTTATTTATACCCGCGTTTTTCATCCATTGCAAATTTTCAACATCGGGCATTACTACATTTTTTAGAGTAGTCTCTGATTGTCTGTCCAATATTCTATTACTCACAGTGACTTCGATATTTCTATTATCAGATTTATCATAATTCATTTCACTAATGATAATAGGTATTAGCAATGTCGAACCTTCTGAGTTCTTGCTCCGATTGAGTAAAATCCGATCTGTGAGTTTTTTCTGTTCTTGCATTCCACTAAGGAAGCGTGTCATAGAGGCGATGACATTTAATCCACGATATTTTACATTGGATGCCAAAATCTTTTGGCTTATTGATAATGATTCCAATTGAGTTACAGGTACTGTTGCTGTGAGATATTTTGTTCTATTCGATACTTTTTCAATATCACGAACGGCAAAATTAATTACAGGTCTGTCTAACTCAAAAATTCGTTGCTTCAAATTGGAATTTAAACCATTAAAAAGTTTCAGATAGCGATTCGATAACATATTATAGTCCCGTTCCATCCGCCCTTTAATCGCTAAAAGTTGTTTCTGTTGCTGATTGAGTTGCATTAAATGCGAATCAACATCACTTTGACACTTTGCTCTTTTCTGGGAAATTTGCGAAAGCATAAGCGTATGAAATCCTTTGTTTACATTGTCACATACATGCTTAGCTGCTTTTTTTTCAGCCAGTACCACTGCCGTTTGCATAGCAACTACAGCAGTCGTAGTCGCTTTCACATGATTGGAAACACTGCCAATCTCTTGTGCCATCGGGGTGGTATCTAATACACAATCTATACTTGCCATAATCGTTTTGTTTTATCCGTTATTATTGCCTTGAGCATAAAGAATTTTTGAAATAAAGTAATCTTTGTCAAAATCGGTATCATTATACTCTATTCCCATTTTTTTACATATTTCTTTTAATCTTTCATCAGGCAGTGCCGTTAATTCTTCTTCGCTATAACTATGCAGCACTCTGTCTTCGAGCTCTATTTCCGAATTATCTTTTGCTGTCGTATTATGCTCATCATTCACATTATCTCTGTCATTTATGACTTCTTCTATTTCAATTCTTTTTACAACAACTTCTTCATAGCAATTTGCTTTTGACTTTTCTTCAGAAGTTGGATGACTATCCTCAGAAGCATGATGTTTATCCTCTTTATTTTGAGGTTCCTCTTGAATGGGAGTTCCTCCTAACTCTTGTAATGCATTTTTTGCTATATTTGGTAAGTTGAGCGATATATGCTCAAAGGTGATATCTTCAACCTGAGGTACAGGAGGTAATTCAGATGTTTTTGCAAACAAGGGATTGACAGAGGCTAATGGTTTCCTGCGATCGTCCAAATCACGTACTTCATTTGTCGCAACTGCAATCTCGTTGGAATGCCCATCACGAAGCTTGGCATCGTAATATTCGATATGTCCAAATCGTTCAGCCTTAGCGTCTATGTCATCTTTCAAACGTTCCATATAATCTTCAAAATTATCTTGAACCTTTTTGAACTCTCCTGACTGTATTTCAAAAGCTGCAAGTGTTTCTTTCGAATTATCAATAACATCAACCACTGCCGAATCAAGAGAGCCTCCTGATTTCTCCATATTCTCCTCCGTTTTTTGATAGGAAACTAACGTATTGTATGCAGCTACATATTCGCGTAAGCTTTCTCGCATCAGGTTGATTATATCTGCACTCTCAGCACGGTTTGCACGATAAAAACTATCAGTATCTTGATGCCATTTATTCAGATAGTCAATTTTTTGGTCTTTGATATGATTATATATTTTCAGTCGTTCAATACGATTCTCTTGCATAAGATTCAGTACAATAGGTGCTACAATTTCTTCATAGACTTGATGAACGCCGAACGGGAAATTGGTAGTACTGCCATCTTCGGCAGTCCACATCCCCGAAAGTAGATTGTATTTTACTCTTGAGCTTGGCTTTAATTGAAACGGCTCATATCCTTGTAGCGATTCGCTATAATCAAACTTTTCGTTACGGATTCTTTCTATTTCAGAAAACTCAAGAACCGGAGAATAATGGTTATACGGTGATTTTAGAATCTGATAAAGTACCTTATTTGATTCAAATACGACCTTGTCGGTGGATGCTATCTTTAGGGATGAAATTGTCTGTACCGAATTTGCCATTGTCATCATCAGGCCTTTCAATACATCTTCGAACTGAGAGGTTTTGTTTGATAAGGAATCTTTCAATTTGTTTAATTCCTGAAACTTGGAAATACTACCAGCATATTTTTCTTTATTAAAAACTTCGATAACAAGAGCATTGTCACGAATGTCAGAGGTTGCATATTCATTCAATAGCTGTAGATAATCACTTTTGTCGGATACCAATGGCAATGATACCGAAGTTGTGTCCAAATCGTTCATGCAGTAGGAAATTGTTCGAAGAGAACGTTCTAATTTACCCAAATAATCATGTTGATTTATTTGCTGAATAGATGTGGAATAGTCATCTGTTTCAATTGTTTCTGTATTTCTAGAAGTTTCTACAATCGGAGCTTCTGAGGATAATTGCTCTAGATCGACGATCGTTTCAACCAGCAAATCGTTCTGCCGTGAGAGTTGCAACGTGATTTCCGATTCATTAACCTTACCGGTATAATCTATGATAAAACTTTTGTCTTCGTATTTTATCTGGTCAGCAACGGGGACATATGCTACGCCTAGTTTGCTTACTTTATAGTCGCGAAATATTTCGGAGTGTTGTTTTTTAAATTCATTAATTCGACTATCTAAATTATCAATTTCTTTCGTAATCTGGTTTTTCTTAATGAAGTAAATAAAGAAAAGAACGATTGTAAACAACCAATAAATAGTCTTTGATAGTTCTTGATCTTTAAAGCTTTTTTCTTCTTCGAGAATAGTAATTTCTTTTTCGATACGCTCTTCTTCTTGCACTATCTTTTCGGCAGCTTGTCGATAGTAGTTGAATAATATTTTTGCCTGGTCTTGATAAATATTATTCGATTCGGGGAAAATTTTACCTGTCATATCTTTATTATTTTATTTTGAATAAATATTTTTCCTACGTTGATAGAACCATTCACATTTTCGGAGATTACTTTCTATGGACTCTTCATTCATTGCAAAATCGTAAATTTCGATGCCAATATTATTCAATGTGTCAACGAAAGAGAGTTCCAGGTCCTTGGCCTCCATTTTGTTAGATGGAGATACAAACTTTAAATTTTCTTCGAGCACATTGATACGATCTATAAAGTAGTCCGGCAATTCTGAATTATTACTCATTTTGTATTTCAAACTTTGCATGGCCGATTTCATTTCATATATTCCATTACCATTAGAGGTCTCTTGTAGATAAACTTCGTTTACTCTATCGGACGAATGGAGCGCAGCCACAAAGCCAAGCAACAAAAAGAAAAATAGTATGCCATGGATAATGAGTTGTGTAGAGAAAACTAGATTTAAAGAAATATTGCTAATAATCATTGCCGCAACTGCAACAATCCCATATAGCCACGTAGCTAGCCAGCGAACACCAATAGATCCGATTGCTTTGCTTGATTTGTCACTATAATCGACTAAAGGAATGAGAATGTCAACAAAAAATAGTCCATAAATAATTGTAGAAACAATAATATTCAATGTAAGAACATTATCTGTGAGATTGCCTCTGAATAAGATAAAGGCGGTTATAATCAATGTTTCCCCTAATAGAAGAGAAAGCCATGATATTATTTTCTTTGTATCCATAGCTCTTTATATTTATCGTTTATTTCCACATTTGGGACAAAATTTAGCATTCGGAGCTAATACCGCTCCACAACGAGTGCAGCTGTCATCCGACTGTACCTGTTTTCCACAATTTCCACAAAAAGTGCTGCCGGGTACTAATGGAGCATTACAATTGGCACATGAAATATAATCGCTTTGTAGAGGTGTACCACAACTTACACACCGTTTCGCATTTTTATCATTATCAGTTCCACATCTAGGGCAGGGATTGTAGGCATCGCCACAATGCGGACAGAAACTAGATGTGTTGAGAAATTTACGGGAGCAATTGGAACAATAAACTTCACGGACTTGCTTTGTGGATTGTACTGTTTGCTCTTGATTTTCTTGGTAGCGATTGTCTCCGAAAGAGGGTTGGTTGTATTGTGGGCTCATCATTCCGGCTCCTGCACCACTTCCCATTCCACTCATCATATTCATAGCCATCAAACCTCCGATAAGGCCGCCATTTGCATTCCCCAGACCATCAATAGCATTGTTTGCTACACCAAACATCTGCTCCTGCTGCCATGTATGTCCAGTAATAGACATCGCGCTCTGTTGTGAAATGGCATCTGCTACCCTTCGTCCAGTTTCACTTGAAGTATCAATATCAATACTTGTGATGTAGAATTGAGTTAGGTCTAAACCCAAATTATCCCAGAATGATAACATTGTCCCTTTTAAATATTGAGATAGCTCATCCAAATGCGCCGATATAGACTTAAATCCTATCCTGTTTTTAAGCATAAACTGGAGGATCGTCGATTTGGTTTTGATAGAAAATTCTCCAAAAAACTGATTTGTCAGATCGTCTTGCGTAAATTCATTTTTCGTACCGACAATTTTTATCAAGAACTTTTCGGCATCTTTTACTTTCAATCCATAACGGCCTCTCGATACTAACGGGAGTTGAGTATTATAGTCAGCATCGTGAATAGACATGCTATCGGTTTGCCAGTCAATATTGTAAGGTTGTAATTTGTTGACGAACCATATTTCTGCCATAAACGGATTCTTACCTCCAAAAGGAATACCAAACAGATTCCTTAGAATAGGTAAATTTTCTGTACTCAGAGTATGTTTTCCAGAACCAAATTTACCTATAATCTGCCCTTTCGAAAATAAAACAGCTTCTTGTGACTCTTGTACGATCAATTGAGTGTAAGTACTCAGATTTGTTTCTGGAAAGCGATATGCATAAATTGTTTTATTTCCTTGCGGTGACCAACTGACTACGTCTATTATTGCCATAAGTGGTTATGATTTCTATTGTTAATTGATTTCCTTAAATTAAAAATCTTTAGTTATAATATATGGAACCTTGCATTCGCCAAAACATTCTTCATCGGACACTGTTCTTACAAGAACTATTTTTTCATCCTTAATATAGCAGTCTTTGCCATCGTATTTCAAAGTTTCTTCCGGATTGGAGTATTCAGATGAATATGGATCAAACCCTCTTATCTGTCCCTACAAACTGTCTATATCTTTGTACATCGCATAT
>JBKECE010000063.1:0-19640 GCA_047974325.1 Dysgonomonas sp.
TTTTCCGTTGTCCATTCAGCAATAATTTTAGATATATAAAGATATACAACACTGCGACATAGATTTATCAAAACTCTATTTATCTTTTCTGTTTAACATCTGGTAACATTTTTAACTTTTCCTATTTCTCGAAATATCAGAGATGATGTGATTGTAATTATGATTAAATAATTTCTATCTTTGGCTTGAAATATAAATAATCGGATGAAAAAAAAGATCAGCGGAATAACTCTCTTTACATTGGTCATTGTAGCATCGTTTTTACTTGTCTATGGCTATTATGGAGGCTTCAAGTCTGTCAAAGTCAAAGTAGAAGAGCAGGGTGGCGAATTGCTTCTTTATAAGGAAGTAGTGGGAGATTATAGCCGTGCGGCAGCCGTGATGGATAGTATCCAGCTCGCTCTTTTTCGTAAAGGTATTGTCTCGAAAGCCGGTTTTGGAATCTATTATGATAATCCCCGAACAACCGAAGTTTCGCTCCTTCGCTCAGAAGTGGGTTTCATTCTATCCAATCCGGATACGGCTATTGTGGCACAATTGTCACGGGATTTTCGCATAAAATCTTTTCCTCGCAATAAATATCTCACCTCTGTTTTTCCATATAAAGGGCGATTATCCATAATTGTTGGGATCGTAAATGTGTATCCGGCAATGAATAGCTATCTGAAAGAGAAGAACATGAATGACCAAGGCTTTGTCATGGAAATTTATGATCTGAAAGCAAAAAAAATCGAATATCGCAAACAGCTACTGTAGCACAAAGACAGGTTTTGGCAGATTTTGATTTCGCAGTTTATTAACTTTGTTGCTAATGGACTGATATAAAAGCAAAAAGCCCACGAAATCACTTCGTAGACTTTCTAATTCTTAACACAAACTTTACAAAACTACACATGACTACTGTAGTGTTTAGTAGTCGATACAAATGTATATTGTTTAGATAAAAATAGAATTATATATTCGTGTACATAATTTTCAAATAAGAGGATAAATTATAAACCCAATACGAATCGTTATTTTGTTGTTGTTTTGCCTCTGTTTTCCTTTATGGTAAGATGGTTGAAAAGCCATTCTTTTTTTCATAATTGCCATCGTACCAATATTTTCTACATTTCTGTCTCCTTTTTTTACTTCATTGTTATTTAAATATTTTGTAATCAGAACTTAAGATGAAAATAGAATCCTATATCTATCTTCATCCGCAATAACCAGTGTAATAAAAATATGGAAAATCGGAATGTAAACAAACTCATGATCGGTCAGTTCAATGACTGTTTTCCTCCTATCATGGATGGCGTATCTTTAACCACAAAAAATTATGCTTATTGGCTGCAAAAGAAAAGAGGCAATCTGTGTGTGGTGACACCATTTGCTCCTTTAGCAAATGATGGGGCCGACTATCCTGTTTATAGATACACATCAGTTCCTATTCCTATGCGCAAACCATATAGGATGGGTTTTCCAAGTATTGACCTGCCATTCAATCAGAAAATAAGTAAAATTTCGTTCGAATTGGTTCACGCGCATTGTCCTTTCTCGTCCGGAAAATTAGCATTGAAAATAGCTAAAGAACAGAATGTGCCGTTGGTGGCAACTTTTCATTCAAAGTACAGAGCCGATTTTGAGCGGGTGATTCCTTATAAACCTCTTGTAGACATGCTTATTCGGCAAGTAATTCATTTCTATAATCAGGCAGATGAAGTTTGGATTCCACAACCGGCTGTGGAAGAAACCCTGAGAATGTATAACTATAAAGGAAAGGTGCAGGTAGTTGACAATGGCAATGATTTTGCTTCAACAACTGATTTCTCAGCAATGAAAACCGAATCGCGAACAGACCTCAACATCAAGAAGGATGCTTTTGTTCTTTTATTTGTGGGACAACATATCTGGGAGAAGAATGTGAAATTTTTGGCAAAGGCATTGCATTTGTTGCAAGACATACCGTTTCAAATGTATTTTATAGGATCGGGATATGCTGAGAAAGAATTGAAAGAGTTGATCGTCAGTCTCGATTTGCAATCGAAAGTTACTTTTGTAGGTAGCATCACAAACCGGGAATTGTTGAAAAAATATTATGCTGCCGCAGATCTGTTCCTGTTTCCTTCGTTATATGACAATGCTCCGTTGGTGGTGCGCGAGGCTGCTGCTCTGCAAACGCCATCTGTATTGATAGACGGTTCCACTTCTGCCGAAATTATAACAGACAGTCAGAATGGTTTTCTGACAGCTCACGATGTAGACAAATTTGCGGATAAAATCAGAGAATTATCATATAAGCACGATGTTGTCCGCAGAGTGGGGAAGAATGCATCACAGAGCATTGCCCGTTCTTGGGAAAGCGTGACAGAGGAAGTGTCTGATAGATATGAATTGTTGATAAAAAGAAAACGGAAATGATGCGTAAAGCTCTCCGTCAGGTATCTTATTGGATTCCATTGTTTATTGGGCTGTCGGTTATTGTGTATCTATTTTCCGAAGAATTTAAGTCAATGTCGTTCATTGACATTCATATCACGTGGAAAATGGGGATTGGTGTTCTCGGAGCCATCTTGTTCATCCTTTTCAGAGACATTCTGGTATCGTACCGTTTTTGTATGTTTGCAGGTGAGAAACTGTCTTTAGGGCAGGCATTCAGAGTACATGTACTTTGTGAGTTTACGGCAGCTGTCACTCCGGCATCTGTTGGCGGAGGCGGAGCAATTTTTCTCTTCATGCACAGAGAAGGTATTCCTGTGGGCAAAAGTACGGCAGTCATGATTTCCTGTGTTTTTCTTGACGAACTTTTTCTTACAGTATGTTTACCTTTTGCCTTGCTCTTTTTCCCTTGGAATGAGCTTTTTGTGGGCACTTCATTGCTACAATCGGGCATTAGCTTTGTTTTTTTTCTGGTCTATTTTCTTGTAGCCTTATGGACAGGTATCTTATATTGGGCTTTGTTCAGAGGTCCGGACAAGATTAAGAATCTATTGTTGCGGTTGTTTTCTATCCGTATCTTGCGTCGGTGGCACAATAAAATGGAGTCTTTTACGGACGATTTGGTTATCAGTTCACAGGAGATGAAAGGGAAGCCTTTTTCTTTCTGGTGCAAAAATTTTGTTCTCACAGTCTTGTCGTGGTCGTTCCGTTTTCTGGTTGTGAATGCGCTTTTGTTTGCATTCAGCGATGGAGCCGACTATCTGCTTACATTTTTCCAGCAATTGGTGTTGTGGAATGTGATGACTGCAAGTCCCACACCGGGGGGTAGTGGGGTGGGCGAATTGCTTTTCAAGGAATATTACGCTGCATTTTTTTCTTCCGCTAACATGATATTTTTGGCAATCATCAGTTGGCGTGTCATCACTTATTATATCTATCTTTTGGCAGGAACCATAATCGTTCCCAATTGGCTGAAAGGCGTAAAAAGAAGTATCTCCAGATAATTCGGGCTGTGAGCTAACGTTTTATTATCTTTCCACTCCTTTATATTATAATAATTGTATATAGACGAAAACAGGTATCTTCACAGACACCTGTTTTCTCTTCTTTGTTTATTGATGCTTATTGACAATAAGTTTCAGGTTTATGGACGACCACCGCCGCCGCCACCTGTGGAACCTACTGTTGTGACCATGCTAGTGGGGTTGAATGTATAAGCGGTTGTTCCGCCTGAATATGTAGCCCCTGTATAGAGTCCGTGAAAATCGGTTCCACCCGTCACGGATCCGCCTTTGCTAATTGTGTATGTTGTGCCAGAAGCCATATCCGGCGAACTGAACAACATTGTCATCGAATTGTAGGTTCTTGGCAATTTATAGACTAATATGTCGCCTGTCGATGATTTTATCTGTACATACTGACCGCTGGTTACACTGCCTGCTCCATATATCAAAGAACGTTGAGTGCACACATTGGCGGTGGGAGTACTTGTTGCGCCACCTGTTCCAATGAGCAATCCACCAGTGATTTTGAATGTGTTTTGATCACAATCAAATCCTTCTTCAGGAGAGGTTGATCCCGACGATATAACTGTTCCTCCGGTGATGGTAAGCGTTCCGTTAGAATCTATACCGTCATTGGTCTGGCTATACACGTATATTGTTCCACCATTGATCTGAATATGGTTCGTAGCATTGATTCCATCGTCGTAGGCTACGATCTCGATTGTTCCACCGTTGATGAACAGTGAGTCTTTACTTTCCAGTCCTTCGGCTTCTGTTTTGCTGGTTGAGATGGTGATGCTGCCGCCATTGACAGTCAGGTTGCCATCGCTCTTTATCGCTTTTGCAGCTGTGTCGTTGCTGCTGTTATACACATACCTGTCGCCGGTTGTTGTGACTGCTATTGTTCCGTTGTTGACAACAAGTGTTCCATCGGCGCTGATTCCTTTGCCTCCTGCACCTGAACTGGTGATGGTCAATGTTCCGTTATCGATCTTCAGATTGCCATCGCATTTGATTCCTGCGGCGGAAGAAACATCCAGATCATCGGTGTCGTAATATGCTCCGCCGGATGTTGTCAGCGTGATATTGCCATTCACGATGAACATGTCACCGCCACTGCTCAAAGCTTTTGATGCAATACCTTTCACATTCACATTGATACTTCCTGCATTGATGGTGACAGAAGATGCTTTACTTTTTATGCCTGCTCCTTTTTTGTCATTGGTGGTGATTCCGATTGTCCCGCCATTGATCACAACTGTGGACACTATAGTTGCGTCTCCGTCGTTATATGAAGCCACAATCCCATCTCCACCACTGTTGATGGTGATGTTTCCGTCATTGATTTGTACATACCCTTCGTCACATTCAACACCATCGCTAGTAGCTGTTATGTTGAGGCTGCCACCATCCATCCTGAAATAATCTTTAGAGTGGATGCCGTCTTTTACTGCGCCTGTGACTATGATATTACCTGTCTTGAGACGAATATAATCATCGCTGGCAATGGCATGCCCGTAATTACCTTTTACGGAAAGAGTTCCCGAACCTTCAAAATTGAGCTGTCCTTCACTGAAGAATGTTCCCTTTTGGTCTTCGGTTTCGTTTGCGGTGTATGTGGTTCCGTCTGTCAAATAGCTGGTAGTGCCGTCGGCAAGCACGATGGTGGCTTTTTTGCCTGATTGTATATTTATTGCAGGACCGTCATTATTGGTGATGTTCACACCATTCAGTATCATGTAATACTTATAGCCACTATATAATTTGAGACTGCCGTCTGTGGTTGTGCCCGAAATCAAATATTTGAGTTCCACGTCGGACACAGACGAGTTGATCACAACATCGCTTCCGCTCTTGGTGATGCTCACACCATAGTATGCGTATGGATTGTCTATCGTAACAGCAGATCCCGAATAGGTAATTTTGATGGTATCCGTGGTGGGTGCATCTGCTCCGAAGGTGATGCTGTCTATGTCGGCAATCAGATAATCAGTCACCGTATTGTCGGTGTGCAGAATGTTTAGTGTGGTTTCACTATTGGTAAATAACATGCTATCTACTTCGGAAACGGGTATTTCATTCGTTGTATTATCCGTTTTGTGGATATACATTTTTTCTTGTGCCATCAGTGTTACACTGAAAACCAAAGCAATTATTAATAATGTCGATTTTCTCATAGTTTTCTCAGTTTTAACACTTTATTGTTTACTTTTATTATATAAAGACCCGGAGCCAAAGCACTCACATCAACCGTTTCACCTGATGATTTTACAGTGGTTTGCATCATTTGGATGCCATTCAGATTGTAGATGGACACACTTGCAGTTTCATCATTCCCTGTGAGAATGTAAATTATATCTTTTGCCGGATTTGGGTAGACAAGCTGCTTGGGTGAAACTTCTGTCTGATTGTTTTCTATACCCGACATTGGTGTTCCGAAATACATCTTGTTCACGGCCGTCAGAGCAAAAGAAGATTGTGTTGCATCAGTGCCAGTCAGTAGTATATTGCCATTGGCAAAAGTTATTTTTTTTAATGAGGTTAGAGTGTAGGATTGTTCGCTACTTCCTTGCAAACTGACTATCAGATTGGTTTGAGCCTGAATATGAAATACTCCGGCTCCGATGAGCATCAATAGTATAACAATTAATTTTTTTTGTTTCATAACAGTCTGGTTTAATTTATAAATAACAACGTTGTTTTAAAAATTTCGGATTCCTACTAGATACAAAATAATATTCTTTTTATTTGCAATCAAAATGGAATCGACAGATTCCATGATTTTATCTATTAAAGACTTATTATGTTCGATGTAATCTGATGGATGTTTTAAAAAAAAATATGAGATACCAATTATTATACTGATACCTCATATTAAAAGTAATGAATTGTGTAAAACTAAAATTATTCCTATTTTTTACTAATCTTCTGTGTGAAAGTACTATCTGTTGTTGTCACCCTGACAATGTAAATGCCGGATGGAAGGTCTGACACATCGACGGATGTTGTTTCTTCTTTGATTGAACGAATTGTTTCACCTGCAATATTGTAAATGCTGACAGTGTTTATGTTCTGATTGCCGGCATTTATGTTTATAATATCGGTTGCCGGATTTGGATAAATACTTACCTTTCCACCCTTCGAATTTGCAATGCTAGTTAGTTGGGGCAATGGTGCTTTGGTTCTGTCATCGACTGCTTCGGCAAACTTTCTGATATCGGCAATTGTATAAGCTGGATTTGGGTTGTCTTTGATGTATTGGAGATAGAATCCTCTGAAATAGCCTTTTGGTAATTCTGTATATCCTTCCGGAATAGAGGTGTTTGCAGATTTCTGCCCTAGCTCTTCTTCTATGACGTCAGTGTAGTCACCGTTTACGTATAATCTATATCCAAGTTCTTCATCTGTCAGCCTTCTGCACCAACGTATTGGGGCATAGTGAAATTTGCTGTCTTCTATTTTTGTGTCCAAATGATCGTGAATAATCACTCTGAATCCATTGTGGAGAGAGAATACAGAGGTGTAGAAAAGATGGTATATGTCGCCACGTATTCCATACCATCCACCTCCCGGTTCAATGGGTCCCAATCCGTTATACCATATTCCATCGCCGTTCAATTGCGCTCCTGTCGGCATCATATCAAAGCCATACAATCCCATCGCACCTCCGTGCCAATATGTTTTGTAGGCGCCTCCTTGTGGATCTGAGATGTCGAAAGCCATTGGGTTGCTATTCATTTTTGCTCCAAAAGCTATGCGGACATCTTTTTCCATGAGTGATATGCGATCAATATCTTTTGCTGCCGACCGATCAAATGGCGACAAGGCAAACAGTTGTTGAAAATCTTCTGAGACGGGTAATCCCCAACCATTTGTTGTTGTATTTGTATCTTCATACATGCTACCGGAAGCCGAATACCAAGTCTGGTAATATTTTCCGAAATAAACATTAAATGTATCAATGTTGACCTGAAACTGTGTTTTGTCAAGAAAGCAAGTGGCTAAATATTTGTCCAGAGTGGCTTGCGAGATGGGTATCGTGGCGTCAATTCCCAGCCAACTCAATGGAATATTGTGGCTGAAATTGCGTGTCATCCAATAATATTCTCCAATTCTGACACCTGTGTATTTAGCATATACACTATCCATTCTATGTCCTGATATGTAATCAGACAGCAAACCGGAGTCATACTTCATTGTTAACACTACCGAATTGGGAAGAGATGTTGTTTCCTGCGCTATTTTATTTGTCTGGGCTTTTAGTCCCAACGCAATACAACAACATATAAGCATTACAATGCTATTTTTCATAAGTTCTTGAATTACATTAATTATTACTAATTAATTTTTTGATTCTTGATTTCCGTGTGTAAATTTAATGCAAAGTTTATCCGTTTTTGAGAAAAGATAAGCTTTGTTTCTGTTTTTGTTAAAAATTAAGACAAAAATAGACAAAATAACTATAATGCAAAACATTTGGATCGAAACTATCCGAAAAAAATAATCTTTTGAATTATTTGTAATCCCCGTAATAAAACAGGATGGAAGCTAATCTTTTGATTTTTTGTAATATATGTTTTCTCAAATTGGATTGGCCTACATTAAAAAAAAATAGAAAAAATTAATAAAGAGACGTTTCTGTTTCTATCATATTACAATAATAAATTGTGGAGAATAAATTCGAAGCCATAAATAAATATTCAATGAGAATTAGCATAACAAAACTAATTCTCACATGAGATAGCGCAGATTTCAACTAATTTATATTTTGAAGTCATCTGCGCTATTTATTGAAAAAATGATTAAAATATGGAGACAAAAATTAGAATAATGGGAAATTTAGGCAGATATCGAAAGATATTAATCAACTATGATTTTAATGTTTTTTAAATTTTTTTCGGCTGATAATTGTACAATGTAAGATCCTTTTTCTAAGAAAGATAAATCAAATTTATTGCTATCCGATATTGTGGAAGAAAACTTTTTTTTGCCAGAAAGATCATAAATGACGATGTGTTTTACATTATATGAACTGTCAACGTATAAAGATTTGTTTGCATAAAAAGCGATCTGTCCATTGTCTTCTTGGGGTGTAGCGATACTGGATGAATTGCTAAGGTTGATATCTAACCGATCTTCATCTTTGGGCAACTTATAATAGAAAGATACACAAAAATTATATAATGGATAAGGTTTTCCATAAATTATATTACCGTTTTCGTCTTTGGGCTCATAGGTTGGGCGCAAAGCTTTATTTTCAAGATGCGAATAAATATAATTTCCTTCATTGTCTTTTTCGTCAAGATCGACATAAGTGAATACGGACTGATAGTCATCATTGTCTCTCAAGTTTCCGTTTCCCCGTGTATTTGTGGTTTCTCCGGCATATACTATTTCTATTTCACCCATAATATTATTGTAAGTGTGTATCTCTACACAATCTTCTACTATTATTAATTCTTTGATACTTTGTTTCACACCATTGTTGAATAATTGAAATCCGTAGTCAGCTTCTTTTTCCAATATTTTATCATCAAAAACCAAAGGTAGTTTGGGCACTAAGAACTGAATAGTAACTTTCTTTTTGTCTGAAGCATCCCGGTAGATTGCTTTAGGTTGTAAAGGCTTGAATTCTTCGTTTAAAATGCTGTGGCGATAATATATTTTAGCCATCATTTCTCCATACCATCGATACCCATTGGCATCCAAATGGATTCCATAGTTTGACATTTGGTATAAAGGTCCCATGCATACGATGTCATCATATTCATTCGACGCTTCAAGTTGTGCCATTCCTATTGTCAGTTCTTTACCTACCTTGCCCATGTATGCTCCGGTTTGATAAATATAAAACACAGGCTTTGTACTCTGTTTATAATTCTTTTGAGCATCATTTTGCATATTGTCTTTTAGGGTAAGCAATAATGCTTTATATTCATCTTTGTTTTTTGTTGCTGTCGATCCTTCGGTGAGTCCATGTCCCTGTCCTACATAATTATTCTCGCCTTGCAAATAAAAAATAGCAGGGCAGTTTATCGTAACTTTATTTTTGCGCACATAGAGTGCACCTGTCGTTAGTGCGTCAGTATAAATATTGTAATAATTATCTATTGCTGATTGTTTGGAAAGCTCTTCTATTGAAGTGCCACCATGACCGGTAACGGTCGCAATGGTCTTATTGTTTATTAATCCTTTTGCCTGCAAATGGTTTGCAAATCCTATTATTGGGCTTTCAATCACATTGGGAGCACAGGTTGCTGGTTTTGAAACTAATGGATTCAATGTTGACGTATTGGTATTACTACAGTCTATAAAGACCTGATCGCCAAACATGAAGTTACCTGGAACATTCTGTAAGGAAATACCTGTGCCGGAATCATGTCCGGTGGAGAGGCTTTGACCATAAATGATGAAATGCTGGTAATCTGTTTGAGCCAAAATAGGGGTGGCAGGTAGAACTAGAAGTGATAGAAAAATTTTGTATATATATTTCATGGTGATTTAAGTGTTCTATAGAATTTAGGTTGTATAGAAAGTTGATAAATAAAAGTTTGTACATAAAATAAATAACATTCATTTTTCTTATATCAAGTCAAATGAATGTTATTTTGCTGTTTTGGATCTTACTTGATTGCTACTTTATGCGCATTTCCGTTTATTTTCACGATATACAATCCATTATCAGCCGGGATATTTATTGATGGATCAGTCGTCGTTACAGATTGTACCAAATTACCATTCATTGTATAAGTGTTAATGGTATTCACACCTTCCAGTTTATCTATAGCTATTGATTTGTTTGTTGATGATATGGAATAATTATACTCTTTTGATGAAGTCAGTCCCGTTGATGATGGTGCACTGGTCAATTGGATGCGGCTAAGAGTTGGCCATTCTGCTGTTTGTTTAAATTGAATTGTGTTATTGTAGCCTTCATATAATTCGATTTCGAAGTCGGCGGTTGCAATTCCTTCCATATTTCCAAAAACCAACTGATCGAAGATATCTCCATTAACAAATAAGTTTAGCCTGCCGGCCATATCACCACCCCATCCAACTCCATACCATAGAGTCAAAGTATAGGTGCCCTCTTTTGACACAAAAACATCTGTGAAATCGATAGTAGATCCACCATTGAAATCAATCATTTCGGGGTTACCTCCAAAAAGTTTTGAACCTGAGCCAAGATAATCAGTGCAAATTGCATAGTATTGGTGATTGAGCCAGAAATCCACTTGTTTCTTTTCACTTTCTGTATAACAAGTTGCTTGTGCTAGAACTTTTGACAAACCAATAGAAATGAATAGGAATAACAGTAATGTTTTTTTCATAATTGAATAGATTTAAGGGTTAAAAAAAAGGTAATGAATACAAAAATTCATAATGCAAATAAATTTCTTTTCGCCTAATCAGACAGACTTATTTACGCCAATAAATAGCCTTTTCGTTCCATCTATATCATTTGAATCAAAAAAAATATTATTTGACGTAATAGAGCTTTTTTTCTTAAAATCGCAGAAGTTTTTGAGATTTACCTCAACTACAAGAATATAAATCCTTTTTTCACAGCATGTATTGCAAAAAAGTAAATAGAAAAATTTAACATAAGGATGGTTTCTTATACATTTTGTTATATTTGCATATTATAACACATAAAACACGGATATATTAAATTATTACATAAGGACTGATGAAGTTGAGTTATTTCCTTTTATTGTTGCTCATATTACCACCAATTGCTTATATGTCCGCACAGGATGTGGAACGATCTGATGGACAAATTTTTTTGAACAAACCGGCATGGCAGGATAAAGAAAAGGAAAAAGAAAGTGCCATAGATGATTACATTGGTCTATATCAGAAATTTATCAGTGGCAACAGAGGTAGCAATTGTGCTATGTATCCCAGTTGTTCAAACTTCGGACTGAAAACATTTCGTGAAACAAACTTTGCCAATGCAATGGCTCTCACATCTGAACGGCTGCTGAGGTGTGGTCACGAACATCAATATTATGACCTGACTTATCGGGGCGAAGAATTCCGGTTACTCGATTTTCCGGCTTACACCACCAATCCTGATTCCTTGAAATATGCTCCATCGAAGAAATTATTTGCATATTCCGATTCAAAAAATCTTGAAGATTCGGCTTTGTTATTTGTAAAGTATCTGATCAACAATGAATTTTATTCAGAGGCCTTACTCGAAATAAATAGATTGCAATTTCTGGGCAAACGAAACGAAAGTGAACTGTATGTGAATAAGATAATCAGTTTGCGGGCATTAGACGAAGGCGAAAAAGCTGTTTTTGAATACGAAACCAAGATGCCCCAGTCGTCCAGAAAGAATGCAGCATTGGTGTTGCAGGCTGCGTTGGCCTACTATGATCTGACAAACTACACGGGCGTTTGCAACACGTTAGTTGCAATAGATTCGGTGTCGGCAAGTGACGATGTGCTATCTAAAAAGTACAGGTTGCATGGATTAGCAAATGCTCATCTAAACCGTTGGGCTGATGCCCGGACGAATTTTGCGGAAGCCAATGCCGTGCAGGAAAACGAAGTGTTGTATGCTAAAAATAAGGCATTGGTAGAAAATGCCTTGACTTTCAAACCCAAAAGTTCGGCTACAGCATCTTTCTTGTCTGTCATTCCTGGTTTGGGATATCTGTATACAGGACATAAACAAACAGCACTCACAGCTTTTCTCATCAACGGGTTGTTGGCTTATGCCACTTACACAAGCATCAAAAATGAAAATTATGGTGTAGGAGCTCTCACCGGTGTGTTTGGACTGAGCTTCTATGTGGGCAACATATTGGGTTCGGGACGCAGTGCAGACCGATACAACAACAGCAAGCGAAAACAAATATTGAACTCACTCGAAAATAATAACATATTTTTTTATTAAAGAAAACTGCTATGTACTCAAAATTCATTCAATCAATCTACTTTAGGCCGGCTATCTTGTTGATGGTGGTGGCCGTATTAAGTCTATCTTTTACTACTACAAACGCAGGCAAGGTCATTTTGCCCGCCGGATCGACCATTGCATTGGAAACCATTTCCACGCTCGACAGTTCTACGGCGTCTGTCGGTCAGATTGTTGATTTCAGAGTTATTTATGATGTCAGGATCAATGAAAAAGTAGTCATCAAGGCCGGCACTTTGGCAAAAGGACAAATCACCCGTATTCAGAAAAATGGTGCAATCGGTAAAGCCGGAGAGCTTGATATTCAGATCAAATCTGTTTCTGCCGTAGACGGACAGGATATATTTCTTGTCGGAGGCAACATCTACAATCAGGGAGATAGTCAACAAACCCTATCAATTGTATTAGGAGTGCTTGTATGTTTGTTGTGTCTGTTCATCAAAGGAAAAAATGCAGTTGTTCCTGCCGGAACGCAGGTGTTGGCCTCTGTAGCATCCGAAACTGCAATTGTAGTGGAATAAGGACAGATTTGCATTTAAGCATATCTTTTTGTGATAACATTCAAAATATATTAAAGGCTTCGGAGACAATGGAATCCGAAGCCTTTTTTTTGCGTATTTTTTTTGAAAAAGATTCTATTTTCTTTTCTACTCATTGGCAATACTGTCAAAGTTATATTCTAAAGAAAAGTTGTTTTTGTCACCTACATTGAGCCAATAATCGAGATTCTCTTTTGGTAGAGACATCATATACAAACTGTTTCTGAAAACAAGCCCGTTGACGGATAGCTGGATAGTGTGTCCTGCTTTTACCACATCGGGCACAGTTGCAGTGGACGACAACAAATATCGTCCTTCTATCTTTGACAAGAAAGGGCGGCTTATTGTAATGGTTTTGGACCATGGCAGAGTCGCGTTCTCTACTTGCACCATTTCTCCACTTTCGTCTTTATAAGAAAAACTGGCGTTGAATATAGGACTTAGGTTGTCGTTGCTGACTCTGTATGTGAATGTTACTATTGTGTTGTTCGGGTTTGTTGGCGTCTTGTTATTGTCATCATCGTCACCGCATGAAGTCAGCGATGCAGCACATATTATCAGAAGAAAGATTGAAGCAAGTTTTTTCATAAAAAGAGATTTGATTTTATTGAACCGTAAAAGTAGGGAAAAAAAACACTATTTTGAAATAAATTAAACTGCAATATTATTTCATTATCTTTGTTCTATCAGAAATATCTAACAACAAAAAAAATTTATGCGAAAATTATTTTTTTCAATTTTAATTATGACAACATTGACAGCATCGCAGGCTCAAAATCCCTTTCTGGCGGCATATAAAACGCCTCATGGGACACCTCCCTTCGACAAAATAAAGCTCGAACATTACAAGCCGGCTTTTGAAAAAGGAATAGAACAACAACAGAAAGAAGTAGATAAAATAGTGATGCAACGTTCTGTTGCCACATTTGAGAACACCATTGTGGCATTGGAACAATCGGGTGAGATATTAAAGAAAGTGAGCAATGTTTTTTTCAATATGCTCAGCGCCGAGAGCGATGACAAAATGATGTCACTTTCACAAGAAATATCGCCCATACTGTCAGCCCACAGCAACAGCATCAGCCTCAATGAAGCTTTATTTAAACGAATCAAAACTGTCTACGACAACCGCAACAATCAGGGTTTAACACCTGAACAGATTCGTTTGGTGGAAGAGACTTTCCGCGGTTTTGAAGATAGTGGTGCAAATCTTTCGGCTGGTGATAAGAAGAAATATGAAGAGTTGTCAACAAAACTGAGTCAGTTGACACTCGATTTTGGGCAGAATTCGCTGAAAGAGAGTAACAAATTTGAAATGTTACTCACCTCAGAATCTGACCTTGCCGGTTTGCCTCAATCGGTTCGCGATGCGGCAGAAGCAAAAGCGAAAGAAAAGAATAAAACGGGATGGATGTTCGATTTGTCGGCTCCCAGTTACATCGGTTTTATGAAATACTCTTCTCGTCGCGACCTGCGGGAGAAGTTATACATTGCATATAGCACCAAATGTGTTATGGGTGGCGAGTTCGACAACAAACAAAATGTGATTGACATCGCCAACACACGTCTGGCAATTGCCAAGCTGTTAGGTTATCCCGACTATGCGACATATTCGTTGCGCGACAAGATGGCAAAAACGAAAGACAATGTGTTCGATTTGCTTAACAAACTTCACGATGCGTATGCCAATGCAGCACAGTCAGATGTGCGCGAGGTGCAGGGCTTTGCCATCGGGATGGAGAATAAAGCAGTAGAGATTCAGCCTTGGGATTGGTCATACTATTCAGAGAAACTGCAAGATGCAAAATACAGTGTGAATGATGAAGCCACCCGCCCTTATTTTGAACTGGAGCATGTGAAAAAAGGAGTTTTTGGTCTGGCAACCGATCTTTATGGATTGACATTTAAGAAAAACTCTAAAATTCCGGTTTATAACCCTGAAGTTGAAGCGTTCGATGTGTTCGATGCTGACGGCAAATATCTGGCAGTGCTTTACACTGATTTTCATCCACGTGCAGGGAAACGTCAAGGTGCTTGGATGACAGAATTTAAAGGTCAATGGAAACGCGATGGTGAAGATTCCCGCCCGCATATTTCACTCGTAATGAATTTTACTCGCCCAACAGCTACCGATCCGGCTCTGCTCACATTTGACGAAGTGGAAACTTTCTTGCACGAATTTGGCCATGCTTTGCATGGTATGCTTTCAGATTGCACCTATGAATCTCTTTCGGGTACAAATGTGGCACGTGATTTTGTAGAGATGCCTTCTCAGATAATGGAAAATTGGCTCACCGAAAAAGATTATCTGGACAAATTTGCTGTTCACTACAAAACGGGTGAAAAAATTCCTGCTGAATTGGTGCAAAAACTAGTAGATGCATCTAACTATCTGGCAGGTTATTTGTGTTATCGCCAGCTCTCATTCGGATTTCTCGATATGACTTGGCACACTATTCAACAACCATTTGCTGGTGATGTGCGCGAATTTGAACGTAAGGCGATGGCAAGTACGGCTTTGTTGCCGATAGTTAAAGACGCCAATATGTCAACATCGTTCAATCACATATTCTCGGGCGGATATGCTGCCGGATATTATAGCTACAAGTGGTCGGAAGTGTTGGATGCCGATGCTTTTTCTGTGTTCAAGAAAAATGGCATCTTCGATAAGGTGACTGCAACATCATTCCGAAACAATATCTTGTCGAAAGGAAACACAGAAGATCCGATGATTCTTTTCACCAAGTTCAGAGGACAGGCGCCGAGCGTAGATGCTTTGCTGGAAAGAAGCGGTGTTTTGAAAAAATAAATTCTATACCTGCACGGTATGTCAGAATTCAACAGAAAACCTCATCTTCTATGATGAGGTTTTCTATTTTATGGTCATTACAGCCTCATTTTAAAAAAAATAATTATCTTTGGCTCGCAAAAAGAGTAGATATTACGTATTGTTAGTTTCTTATGCTGCATATTTCTTGTGCAAATGCGTGCAAAACAGCCATTTATATTTTTACAATGAAGCAAAATCATTTATTTGCATCTGTCGTCATATTGACAGCCTTGATGGTGACAAGTTGTGATTTTGGGAATAAAAGATCCGGAGTATCGTCCGCTTCGACAGAGATATCGGCAGATAGTTTGGAGGTATATGTCACACAATATGTCAAAACTGTGGATGCTTTGAACACTCTGGCTGAAATAGCAAAAAGAGGAAATACTGAATTTTTGGAAACAGAGTATGCAAGTCTGAGCAAAGATTTGAATCAAAGAAAGGAACTTGCAGAAAAATATGAAGACCAACTGCCCGACAATCTTGAGGCAGATAAGGTGAAAGCAGATAGAGAATATAAAATAGCTTCAGATATTATTCAGAAAGTTCTGGAGCAGGAATAACATAAAGAATACTTTTCAATAGTTTTCTTGTTGGCATAGGATTTGATTTTGATGGAATCTTTACCCAACATAAATTGAAGACGGTTCAATTAGTCGCAAGCTAATGGTTCCGTCTTTTTTTTGTAGTGCTATATCATTATGTAAACTGTCACATACGGTGGATTTTTAATAAATCGAACATCTTGTTTTTTACGATTCATCTTTTTGTTCATTTATCGCTTATCGAAAATTTATATCAAACCATTCTCAGTAAGAGTTGTTTATAGAGTACTATTAGTCCTTTAATAGTTATGTGTAGTATGTGTTAAGGTGGAAAGTCTGCGAAGTGATTTTGCGGACTTTTTCCGTTTTAGATAAATGGAAAGATATGGGTAATACTAAAGATGAAAATAATGTGAAATATAGGTGTTAAAATAAAAGCTTATACAAGAATTATGTATCTTTGATAGGCGATGTAACATCTTTTTAAACAAAGAAATTTATTAATAATTTAAAATAAATAATTATGAGTAAGAAAGTAATAGGAATATTAGTGGGCAGTTTGAGGAGAGATTCTTTTTCTAAAAAAATAGCAAATTTCATCATCGGATTGGCTCCAGCCGATTTTGAACTGAAAATAATAGAATTGGGCGATCTACCGATTTATAATCAGGACTATGATGATGACGGAAATGTTCCGCAATCATACACCCGTTTTCGGGAAGAACTCAAATCATTAGATGGTTTTCTGTTCATAACACCCGAATATAATCGCTCTGTTCCGGCAGTATTGAAGAATGCTCTCGATGTTGGATCAAGACCTTATGGCCAAAGTGTTTGGGATGGAAAGCCCGGCGGCATTGTCAGCGTATCTCCGGGTCAGTTGAGTGCTTTTGGAGCTAATCACCATCTGCGCCAATCAATGGTGTTTTTGAATGTACTTATGCTTCAACAACCGGAAGCTTATATCGGTAATGTAGCAGCTATATTGGATGAGAAAGGTGATGTTGTAGCGGAACGCTCTATCGAATTCTTGAAAAACTATGTCGCTGCATACGTGAAATGGGTGAATTTGATTGCAAATAAATAAAGAAGAAAAAGACAGACAGACTGGTGAAATATCCTAATAGTAAGGAAAGCCTTTCCAAATATGGAAAGGCTTTCCTTGTATATTATTATTTTGACTTAAGCTGAATGTTTGATTCTTTTTTCCCTTAAATGCCTAAAAATTTAAAAGCCGGAACTGGTTTGAATGAGTTGTTTGCTTTGCCATTGTATGTGGCGAAATTATCTAAACTAAGTTTCATGACTTTTCCTTTTTCACTCAAATCAAAATCTTTCAGATTTACCCAGAATGTATTAGGTGTTAGGGCTGTTTCAAAAAAATAAACCAAGTTTTTCTGATCGGAAACAGACCGCCAACGGGTAGATGAAATATTAGGCTCTGTATCGGAAGATATACCAAATGGGACAGAGCAATTACGGATCACGCTGAATACACTCGCTATTGATGTGCGTATATCATTGGTTTGAGGGATGGCATGGATGTAATATGAGGCACGGACAAAGCGGTCTGCTGCTCGATTGGTTCCGGGGAGCATGATTGTGCCAGGAATTCCCTTCCAATATTCATCCAAAGTGAGTTGTTGGTCGAAAACAGGAGAGTTAGTCATGACTATATAAGATGGATCGTGGTGGATTATCAATTTTCCATTTATATATTCAAAAATAGCATTATCACCATTCGCATCAGAGATTGACAGATGCAAAGTCGTAAATTTTTCGGTACCGGGTATATAATCGCTGACTATGACAAATGGTTCATCTTTTAGGTAATTGACAGCATCGCTTACTGTCGCAAAATTATCGAGTACGTACTGAGCCCACAACGAAATTGCGATTCCGGGCTTTGTGCCATTGGGATTAAACTTCGGGTATTCGGATTCTACAAGCCATAATACGTTTGCAACTAAACCTTTTTCATTGATTCCATCGGCTGTAGCAATGTCCCATGCACTTGCTATAAGACTTCCATATTTTGAAGTCCATTTTACGGAAAGGGGGCCTACCTCTCCGGAGCGCTGAATTCCTTTGGGGAAGACCCATAAATTGGCATCGATCTCACTTTTCCAGTCCATTGATCTGGCTGTTATAACGATATTCTCGGGTCCTTTATACACAACACGTGTGCAAGCCTGAGTTGAATGGCTAGATAGAATACTTAATAAAAAGAAAAGAAAAAATAAATTTGAAGTCCTCATAATGTCTTTTATTTTTAATTAAAAAGAAGAAGATATTTGCTATGTTAACAAACTTAGCTGTTTTTTGTTTAATAGATATACTTATGTATATCAGAATATTGCGGTGTATGTATGGCGAAACCGCCTGCCTAAAAAGGCAAGCGGTACAAACAATCAACT
Source organism: Dysgonomonas sp. (assembly GCA_047974325.1). GTDB lineage: Bacteria > Bacteroidota > Bacteroidia > Bacteroidales > Dysgonomonadaceae > QVMP01. Next base: position 18,683 of record JBKECE010000063.1, read on the forward strand.
AAAAAAACTATCATTATAAGGATTTCTTATGTTAAAAGAAAAGATTATTATCACAACAATCTTTTCTCTATATTATCTAATTCTATTTTAATATCATAAAAAATGTAGAACAAATGTATCGTACAATTTTTATGTCAGCAATACCATAATCATGGTATATTTAGATTTTATAGCTTACTTTTTAAGATATCTGACTATTGCATAGCCTAATCCTGTTGCTACGACAGCCAATCCAACATAAAAAATAACTTCTTCATACCATTTCATTTTATAGATAGTATCTCCCTTCACGGTTACTTCTTTGATATAAGGAATGGAATCGTGGATGTAGACCGAATCGGTTTTCACTTTCTCAGTAAAGATATATCGCAGTTTATCTCTAAAAACCGTATCCCCCCGCTGATAAATCGAAACAGAATCGTGCAGATATATGCTGTCACGTAAATAGTTGTTTTTATATTCTGTTTTCACACTTTCTACGGGGATGTATACAGTTTTTGTTTTACATCCTATCAATAATAGTGCAGATAAAGTGCAGATTAACGATATCTTTTTCATGGTTCAAACTTTAGTTGGTTGAGTCTGTTAAGCCATCCTTTGAGAAATTTCTTATTCTTAGGCTTCTCCTTGCATATTTCATACAGGAAATTGATCCTTATGGCTTTAATATTTTCAAAGAGTTTTTTCTGGTCGGTATAGTTATTCAAAGTCGCAAGTGTTTGTTCTCCAACAATTCCATCCGAGACAATACCGAGCAACTTCTGAGGCCGTTTGATCCCATGCACTCCCGATGCCCATACCCAATCCACGAGAATGTTAGCTATCGACTGACTGTTTATTCGGTCAGCTTGCCATCTGTCCCAATAATGAGGTTTAAGCACACGGTTCACTACATCGTCTTTGGTTAGGAGTTTTAGATCTTTGATTCCGATGAACCCATCTCCGTCTTTGTCATAAC
>JBKECE010000090.1:0-17572 GCA_047974325.1 Dysgonomonas sp.
AAAAGCACCGGTTCCTATATAATGTAATGTACTTGGAAATATTACCTCACCTTGGAACCCTGAAAATCCACGCTCCAACCTTTCCAGATTGGAAGGTAAGATTACTTTTTGCTTGAAACCACTAAACACACCCCAACCGAATTTTTTTAAATTTTGTGTTCTCGAAAAATCAAGTACACCCGTTTCTATTTGTGTTTTACAAAAAGCACAATCATCAATGAATTCCAATTCTACATCTGAAAAGTTGATGCTTCTAAACTTTGATTCCGCAAAAGCCCACGCCCCAATACATTTTAAACCCGACGGGATTGTGAGGTCTCCTATATTTGAACCCTTGAATGCATTACTCTCAATTCTTTCTATGGTTAAAGGTAATTTTAATAGGTTGAGAGTTTTCCTTTCGAATGCATTATTCGGCAATAGGCTATCTACACAATATGCATTTGCCAAATCCAAATTTAGAATAGCTTGCATCTCTCGAATCGTCTGAAAATCCTGAGCATTCAGAATTCCGGTAACAGTCAAATCCGTGATTTGATTCTTTTCCACTCCAAGCAAGGTCGATAATGTGCCAGAAGTGGAAACATCCACTATTCTCACCACCTGCCCATGTACAACACTTTGCATTGAAATCAATGCAAATAAAATTAACAAAATTAATTTTCTCATAGATAAATTCATTTTTTGTATAGTTAATATATTAAGAATTATATAAATGTGATGAACACATAATAATTGTCGAGAGGCTTGTATTTCTCATGTGTAAGATTTGATAAATTTATATAATATTATTCAAAAAAACAATATTTTTCATTCCTCCCAAAAAAAAATAAATGTAAATATCGAATGATACCATACCTTTATTAAAAAATTAGGAATCAAAAAGTAATCTCTGAGAAAAACGAAAGAGGGTTTACCATAATTGGCAAACCCTCTTTCATCTACATATATCTGTTCTTCTAATTAAAAATACATGAACTTTCCGAACGTTTTGTTCCTTTCTTAAAATAAGATCAACTATTTTTGCAGCACTAAAACAATAGAAATGAGCAGAAAGAAAAAAGAATTGCCTCTGATTACGTCCGTAGAAATAGTAGATATCGCAGCCGAAGGAAAAGCTATTGCCAAGATAGACAACATGGTAGTATTCATTCCCTATGTTGTGCCGGGAGATGTGATAGATATACAGATCACCCGAAAAAAAAACAAATACGCAGAAGGAAAACCTGTGCGTTTTGAGAAATATTCGGAAAATAGATGTATTGCCTTCTGCGAACATTTTGGCATTTGTGGTGGATGCAAATGGCAAATTCTCCCCTATAGCGAACAACTGAAATATAAACAGAAACAAGTTGAAGATAATCTCACTAGGATTGGAAAAGTTGAATTGCCCGAAATTCAACCGATTTTAGGTTCCGACAAAACATCGTTTTATAGAAACAAGCTTGAATTTACCTTTTCCAATAAGAAATGGCTGACTTGGGAACAAGTACAATCCGGCGAATCGTTCGACAATATGAATGCCCTCGGATTTCATATTCCAGGAATGTTCGATAAAGTCCTCGACATAAACAAATGTTGGTTGCAAGACGATATCTCGAATCAGATACGCAATTTTATTCGTCAATATTGTTACGATAAAGGTTACACATTTTTCGATCTGCGAAACAGAGGTGGATTTATGCGCAACATGATTGTCAGAACATCGACAACCGGTGAATTGATGTTGATCGTTGTATTTTACGATGACGAAAAGGACCAGCGCGAAGACCTATTGGGTGCTATAGCCAATGAGTTTCCTCAAATCACGGCATTGCTCTATATCATCAACCAAAAAGCAAATGACACAATCACAGATCAGGATGTTCTCACATGGAAAGGAAACGACTTCATATATGAGGAAATGGAAGGTCTGAAATTCAAAATAGGACCAAAATCATTCTATCAAACGAACAGTGAACAAGCCTATAATCTATACAAAATAGCGCGCGATTTTGCCCAATTAACAGGCAATGAGTTGGTCTATGACCTCTACACAGGAACAGGTACCATTGCCAACTTTGTGGCTGCACAGGCCAGCAAAGTTATTGGTATTGAATATGTCGAAGATGCCATTGAAGACGCAAAGTTCAACTCTGAGAACAACAAAATCGGAAACACCCTGTTCTATGCAGGAGATATGAAAGACATATTGACCCAAGATTTCATCACAGAACACGGAAGTCCCGATGTAATCATCACCGATCCACCCCGTGCAGGGATGCACGATGACGTGATTGATGCAATTCTGTTTGCCGAACCTCAACGCATCGTGTATGTAAGTTGCAATCCGGCAACACAAGCCCGCGATCTAAGCCTGCTGGATGTGAAATACAAAGTGGCACGCGTTCAACCTGTAGACATGTTTCCACACACACATCATGTAGAAAATATTGTGTTGCTCGAAAGAAAATAACACTCGGCATATTCTGACCGAAAGAACCAAATAAATCTCTTTTTCATATCTTTGTGTATGGCTTTGCGAAAAATAATCCACATCGATATGGATGCTTTTTTTGCCTCGATAGAACAAAGAGACAATCCTGCATTTAGAGGAAAACCTCTCGCCGTTGGCTATCCTGGCGACAGAGGTGTGGTTGCGGCAGCCAGCTATGAGGCTCGTCGCTATGGTGTGAGATCTGCGATGGCTTCTAAAACAGCATTGCGTAAATGTCCCCATCTTATTTTCACAGAGAGCCGATTTGATGTCTACAAAGAAGTTTCACGGCAGATCATGGATATTTTTTTTGAATACACAGACTTGGTGGAACCCTTGTCTCTCGACGAAGCATTTCTGGACATTACTTCCAATCACAAAAACATTGCTTCTGCAACACAGATTGCTCAGGAAATAAAAGCCCGAATATTTCAAGAAACAGAATTGACTGCCTCAGCAGGCGTTTCATTCAATAAATTTCTGGCTAAGATAGCATCTGATCAGAACAAACCTAACGGACTTTTCATAATAAAACCCAAGGTTGCCGAACGGTTTGTGGAAACACTTCCCATCGAGGCATTTTTTGGAGTGGGCAAAGTGACCGCACAGCGGATGCACCAAATGGGAATTAAAACCGGACTTGACCTCAAAATGAAAACAGAAGGCCAGCTCACCTCATCTTTCGGCAAAATGGGACATATTTTCTTTCTCAATGCCAGAGGATTGGACGAAAGACCTGTAGAACCGTCACGAATAAGAAAATCGATAGGAGCCGAAACCACTTTTCAGCATGATATAATGTCAATCGAAGAATTGAAGATCGAAATGAAAGAAGTGGCGGAAGATGTGATTCAACGAATCGGCAAAAGAGATTTTCTGGGACACACGGTCACCTTAAAAATAAAATTTTCCGATTTCAAAGTCATCACCCGAAGTAAAACAATACCAAATTTTATTACTGATCTAGAGACATTGTTTCGCATAGCATCCGAGCTTCTTCAGAATGTAGATATTACCCCTAAAGTTAGGCTAATTGGTTTGAGCATCAAAAATATAGATGAAGACTCGGGACAATATGCGATTCAACTGAAACTGCCATTCAAAGATTGGGATGATTGACAATAAAACAATAACAAACGTCCAAGACCTAAACAAGATTTGCCCCATCGATATCGCCTCAATTCTATTTTTTTTATTATGTTTGTAAAAATACATTTAGACTTGATATAAAATGGAAATTTGGATTATCATTATTATTGTTGTCACGGTTATCTATTATTTCAATAAACAAAAACCACAATCACAGACTAAAAATAGTGATGTTAACGATTGGGTAGAAACCTATGATAAAGAAGAATTACTCAATGTCTTAAAAAATATAAGCGGCTTCACACCATCCAAAATTATTGAGAGTAAACAAGCATTTTATGTTTTCGGCCTAGATGCTGTGAGTCGAAAAATAGCCTTTGTGACAAACGATCTAGCTACACTAATCATCAAATTTGAGGATATCGTTTCCAATAAAATATCACAAACCAATTCTCCAAACAATGTGATATCATACTCGTCACGTATCTATCTGGACATTCAGCGAAAACATTTCAACACATCGGCTCTCAGAATAGAATGTTTCAATGGCGACAAGCTAGCCAACAGGTTTATTGCCCCAATAAAAAATCCTTTGATGCAACAAGCTATATACAATGAAGAGCTGAGACTGGCAACAGAAATCAACAACATTATTGATCAAATTAAGAATAAAAATACGGAGAACACTCCTCCACCTCCACCCAGACAGACAATTGTACCCCCTAGATCAGCAGTCAGTGAAAAAACTGTAATAAAACCTGAAACAAAAGCAGATGTGCAATCGAAGAAAATAGAGGTGATAGATCCAAATATATTTCAGGCAATCTCTGCGAATAAAAAGCCTGACGAAACAGAGAACAGCATCAAACCCGAAGACATAGAACCTGTAATCTTGGACAATCGGATTCCTGAACCTGAGAACGAGCTTGTAGAAGGAAAAACCAAAGTCCGTATTGAGGATATTGAAAAACAAAGCAGAGGCATATTTTTTGATCATGAATTAGTTTCTATCATCAATGATGCACGAGTGAAAGGTCTCACAGAAGTTTATATTTCGGATGAAAAAATTAAAAGCCTTCGTGAACAAGAAGCTACAAATTTGGAAAACAACCCATTAACAAGTCAACCTGATATAGTTTATAAACCGATAGATTATCAAACATCTTATCAGGAAAAAGATATAAACAGCCCTTTACAATCTGAATAAAAGCATTATTTTTCTATTTTTTTATGTTAGAAAACATTTTTCAATAAAAGAATAATAGTTTAAATTGTTATTAATGAACAAATTAAATAAACATAAGGTCAATATGTGTACGCACACATATTTGCATAATAAAAATTTGATTATATCTTTGTCGAACCAATAGTTTAGTGGCTACTCATAGAATGTGTGTGCGTACACACGATCCCATTCAATGTATATTTGTAGTGATAGATTAGTTAGTTTATTTGAAAAATGTGGTACGCACACACTCTATTTTAAGAGGTTAACAATTGAAATAGCAATAGTTAGTTTTATTATAAAATTGGGCAGGATAAAACAAACTTATTCTGCCTATTTTATTTTTAAATATAATCGCTTAAATATTTTTTATGTTGTGCAGCATAAATAAGTGTTCAATAAAAACTTATAAAACTGTATAATAGCATATTAACTATCATTGCTCAAAATTTTGTGTGCGTACACACGCTTGCTTTAATGTAATAATGATTATATATTTGTAAGACTAAGGAAACATTTTAACAATTTGAAGAAGTGTAGATGAAATCAAACGCAAATATTCGTATTGTAGACATCGCAGAAATGGCAAATGTATCAATCGGTACTGTCGATCGCGTGTTACACAATAGAGGTCATGTTTCGGAAGAAAAGAGAGAACGGGTCGAGAAAGTTCTGAAAGAGATAAACTACGAACCAAATATGGTAGCCCGCTTTTTAGCATCGAAACGCAACTACATCTTTGCAGCCATAGTGCCGTTCTACAATAAAGGAAGTTATTGGGAATTGGCTTGTGAAGGGATCAACAGAGCAGCCAAGGAAATGAGAAAGTTTAATATCACGGTCGAATATTTTCAATTTGATCAATATGACAGAAATTCTTTCACATTGGCTACAGAATCACTACTTGGCAGCAAATTTGACGGAGTGGTGATCCCTACCCTGTTCGGCGAATATGTTATCGAATTGTCCGGCAAACTTGACGAACTCAATATTCCGTACATCTATATAGATTCTGGACTTTCGGGGCAAAACAATCTCGCATACTTCGGTGGTGATTCATTTGTAAGCGGTAGCATTGCCGCAAAACTACTACTAATGGAAACGGGGAGCAATGCCGATATTATTTTTTCACATATCAAATTCAAACACAAAGAAGTCTCCATACAGATGAGAACCCGCGAAGCGGGATTCATGGATTATCTCAGCAAGATTGGATATACAGGAACGATTCACCATGTAGAAATAAATCCCGATAATCTGGCACAAGGCAAAAAACAGTTGGAGGAAATACTAAAAAAAACAAATTCCGTGCTCGGTGGCATCGTGTTCAATTCGCGTATATACGAACTCATTAAAGTATTGGAAAAAATAGATAGTAAATTGAAAGAAAACCTCAGATTGATTGGTCATGATGCGATTGAAGGCAATATAACAGCACTAAAAAAAGGGCAAATCATGTTTTTGCTATCACAACGTCCCGATCTTCAGGGATATGATGCTGTGAAAGCGCTGGGAAATTATTTATTATTCAAACAAATTCCCGATAAAGAAAACTTTATGCCTATCGACATACTCATCAGAGAAAATATTGATTATTATAAAAATTACAAATTATAAAAGAAAATGAAAAACAATCTATTTGACATTAGTGGTAAGGTGGTAGTTATCACAGGTGGATGCGGAGTTTTAGGTAGCGACATTGCCCAATATCTGGCAAAACAGCAAACCAAGGTGGTCATTCTTGACAGAATCAAAGAAAAAGGAGAAGAAATTGTTACTAAAATCAAAGCTGACGGTGGAGACGCTTTGTTCCTGACAACAGACGTACTGAACAAAGAAGTATTGGAACAAAACAAAACAGATATACTGAAAGCGTACGGAAAAATTGACGTATTGCTGAATGCAGCCGGAGGAAATATGCCGGGAGCAACTATTCCGCCCGATAAAACTATTTTTGATTTGAATATAGATGATTTCAAGAAAGTTGTAGACCTCAATCTATTCGGAACCGTTATTCCGACAATGGTTTTTGCTAAAGCAATGGTCGACAATGGATCAGGCAACATCATCAATTTTGCATCAGAATCGGCACTTCGCCCACTTACCCGTGTAGCCGGCTACGGTGCTGCGAAATCGGCTGTGGCAAGTTTCACAAAATATCTGGCAGGTGAACTTAGCCAAAAATTTGAAGGAACATATAGAGTCAATGCTCTTGTTCCCGGATTTTTTGTAACTAACCAAAACCGTGATCTTCTGATCAACCCTGACGGATCGTATACAGACCGTTCCAAAACAATTCTGGCACACACGCCATTCGGACGATTTGGCGATGCCGACGAATTGCTTGGATCAGTTCATTACCTGATCAGCGATGCTTCGTCTTTCGTCACAGGCACATTATTGGTCATTGACGGTGGATTTGACGCATTTTCAATTTAACAGAATAAAAAAACATTAAGGATAAACATTTATATATATGATACTTAGCGAACAAACATGGCGTTGGTATGGGCCTAACGATCCCATCAAATTGGCAGACATCCGTCAGGCCGGAGCTACCGGTATTGTAACAGCCCTGCATCACATAAAAAACGGTGAAGTCTGGACTGTGGAAGAGATAGAAAAACGTGTAAAAGAAGTTGCCGATGCAGGCCTTACATGGTCTGTTGTGGAAAGCATTCCCGTACACGAACATATAAAAACACAAGAAGGCGATTACAAAAAATATATCGAAAACTACAAAGAGAGCATTCGCAATCTGGCAAAATGCGGAGTGATGATTGTGACTTACAATTTCATGCCCGTTTTGGATTGGACACGTACAGATCTGGCATATACCATGCCAGACGGATCAAAAGCCTTACGCTTTGAACGTGCCGCTTTCATTGCATTTGAGTTATTCATCTTGAAACGCCCCAATGCAGAGAAGGATTATACAGCAACCGAGGTTGCGAAAGCGAAAGTCCGCTACGACAGTATGAGTCAAGCCGATAAAGATTTGTTGGTGAAGAACATGATCGCCGGGCTTCCGGGTGCGGAAGAAAGTTTCACACTTCAAGAATTTCAGGCACAACTGGACAGATATAGTGAAGTCAATGCAGAGAGACTACGTCAAAATCTGATTGATTTTTTGAAAGAGATAGCCCCTGTTGCCGATGAAGTCGGTGTCAAGCTGGCAATCCATCCGGACGATCCACCTTATGCCATTTTGGGTCTACCCCGTATATTGAGCACAGGAGACGATTTTCAAAAATTGATAGATGCAGTACCGAACAAATCAAATGGCTTGTGTTTTTGCACAGGTTCTTTTGGCGTGCGTGCCGACAATGACTTGCCAGCAATCATCAAAAAATTTGGAGACCGTGTCAATTTCGTTCATCTACGTTCCACACAACGCGACGATGAAGGCAACTTCTATGAAGCTAATCATTTGGAAGGAAATGTGGATATGTATAATGTAATGAAAAACTTCCTCGAAATTCAACAAGAACGTAAAATATCCATTCCTTTTCGTCCCGATCATGGACACCAGATGATTGATGATTTGCACAAGAAAACAAATCCTGGTTACTCCTGCATCGGCCGCCTACGCGGACTTGCCGAACTGCGTGGATTGGAACTAGGAATTGCGAAGACACTATATAAATAAGTTGCACAGAAAAGCAGTCAGTACACGGATCAAAAACTGATTGGGTAACATATTGGTCAGAACTAGCTCTGTGTACAGATTCTGAAATCTGAAACTGGAACTTATAATTAATAAATTAAAGATATGAAACATTTTTTAGACGAAAACTTTGTATTGCAAACCAAGACAGCACAAGAATTGTATCACCATCATGCCGAAGGTTTGCCTATCATTGACTACCATTGCCATCTCGATCCCAAACTGATTGCAGAAGATTATAATTTTGATAATCTTGGCGAAATATGGCTCAGTGGCGACCATTATAAATGGCGTGCAATGCGTACAAATGGTATAGACGAACGTTTTTGTACAGGAAAAGACACCAGCGATTGGGAAAAATTTGAAAAATGGGCTGAAACCGTACCATATACGATGCGCAATCCACTCTATCACTGGACTCACATGGAGTTGAAAACAGCTTTTGGCGTGAACAAAATTTTGAATTCGGAAACAGCTCGTGAAATCTACGACGAATGCACGGCAAAGCTCCGGACTCCCGAATTCTCGGCACGTGGAATGATGAAACACTACAAAGTCGAAACTGTTTGCACAACCGATGACCCTATTGACAGTCTTGAATATCATTTGGCTCTGAAAAAAGAGGGCTTTGAAATCAAGATATTGCCAACATGGCGTCCCGACAAAGCAATGGCAGTTGAAATTCCAGCTAACTTCCGTGGATACGTCGAAAAACTATCTGAAGCATCTGGTGTTACCATCAGCAAGTTCAGCGATTTAATTGCCGCACTCCGCAAACGTCACGATTTTTTTGCAAGCGAAGGATGTAAACTTTCCGACCAAGGACTTGAAGAATTCTATGCCGAAGACTATACACAATCTGAGATAGACACCATCTTCAACAAAGTATATGGTGGTACAGAACTGACTCACGATGAAGTGATCAAATTCAAATCGGCAATGCTTGTTGAAGGAGCTATCATGGATTGGGAAAAAGGTTGGACTCAGCAATTTCATTATGGAGCCCTCCGCAACAACAATACCCGCTTGTTCAACCAATTGGGACCCGACACCGGATTTGATTCAATTGGTGATTTCACAGTAGCAAAAGCAATGTCTAAATTTTTGAATAGACTGGACACTGACAACAAGCTTGCCAAAACAATAATTTACAACCTAAACCCTCGTGACAATGATCTGATTGCAACCATGATAGGTAATTTCCAAGACGGATCTGTTGCGGGAAAAATACAATTCGGATCAGGCTGGTGGTTTCTCGATCAAAAATCAGGCATGGAAGCCCAAATGAATTCATTGTCAAACCTTGGATTATTGAGTCGCTTTGTAGGGATGTTGACCGACTCGCGCAGCTTCCTGTCATATCCTCGTCACGAGTATTTCCGCCGCATTCTCTGTAACCTGATCGGAAACGATGTCGAAGAAGGTTTACTCCCCGCTTCCGAACTACCATTTCTTGGTAAATTAGTTGAAAATGTATCGTATTACAACGCTAAAGAATTTTTTAAATTTTAATTGAAATGAAAACAACAATAGAAGAACGTTGGGGAACACATCCTAATGACGTAAAACATTACGACACAACCCAACTTCGCAAAGAATTTTTAGTAGAAAAGTTATTTGAAGCAGATAGTGTGTTGATGACCTACACTCACAACGATCGTTTGATTATTGGAGGGGCTTTGCCTGTGAAAGAGGCTTTGAAACTCGAAACCGTAGATCTTATCCGTTCCGAATATTTCTGTGAGAGACGCGAACTGGGCATCATCTGCATCGAGAATGAAGGTTCAGTCTCAGTTGATGGAATTGAATATAAATTAGGATTCAAAGACGCGGTTTACGTTGGTCGTGGTTCTAAGGAAGTGATATTTAAGAGCAACGATTCTGCAAACCCTGCTAAATTTTATTTTGCATCATCACCTGCCCATAAAGAATATCCGACAGCTCAGATCACATCTGAAATGCGCCGTACCCGTGATTTGGGAGTGAAAGCCACATCGAACGAACGCATACTCAATCAGATCATTTTGAGCGAGATTGTTCCTTGTTGCCAACTTCAGATGGGAATGACGGAAATCAAGGAAGGAAGTGTCTGGAACACTATGCCTCCACACACGCATTCTCGCCGGATGGAAGCATATTTCTATTTCAAAGTGCCCGAAAAACAAGCCGTTTGTCATTTCATGGGTGAACCACAGGAAACTCGCCACATCTTTATGGCTAACGAGCAAGCCGTTATCTCACCTTCGTGGTCTATTCACTCTGCTGCCGGAACAAGCAATTACACTTTCATTTGGGCAATGTGTGGTGAAAATCTGGACTATGACGATATGGACACATTCACAGCCGATAAGTTGAGATAAAATAGGAGAAGATACAGTACAAAAACATAGAAAAAATGAAAAAAATAATTTATCTATTATTTGCAACTGCAATGTTTGCATCCTGCAACTCCAACAAAGAGTTGAAAGTGACAGTTGAAAATCCGAGTAGTTTTGACAGATCAAAAGATTTAGTAGAAATACCGGTAACCGATCTGGCTAAAATTAAATTGAACGATGGACAAACCTACGTTGTAAAAAATGCTAAGGGTGAAGTAATTCCATCTCAGATCACACACGACAACAAACTCCTTTTTCAATCAGGTATTGACAAAGGCAAAGCCGATTTTACGATCTCTGCCGGAGCTCCACAAGAATTTAAATCACAGACAACAGGACGTCTTGTCACTGAACGTAAAGACGATTTTGCTTGGGAAAACGACCGTGTCGCATTCCGTATTTACGGTCCTGCGTTGGTTGCTGTTGATGGACCAAGTAATGGGATAGATGTCTGGTATAAAAGAACCAGCGATCTGGTAACCGACAAATGGTATAAAGCCGACATTGCGGGAGAAGCTTCTTATCATGAAGATCACGGCGAAGGACTCGATGACTATAAAGTAGGACGCAGTCTGGGTGCAGGTGGTATGGCTCCATTTGTGAAAGATTCTCTTTGGTTGAACGAAAATTTCACAAAAGCCGAAGTGTTGGACAACGGTCCTCTGCGCACAACTGTGAAACTCTCATACAAAAACATTGATGTGGACGGAACCAGTTTTTCCGAAAGCCGTACCATATCGTTGGATGCAGGTTCTCAACTCTCTAAAGTAGTTCAGGAATACGGATCAAACACACCGATCAAGGTAGCCGCAGGCATTCCCTTGCGCGACGACAAAGATTCTTCAATCGTTGCCAATCCTAAAGGTGGTTATGTGATTTATGTAGAACCCAGTGAAAAAGCAGGTCAGGTTTTCATGGCAACTGCCTTTCCATCCGCTTTGGACAGTATTGTGAAAAATACGTACACCTACATCAATCCGAAAAAGGACAATAGCCCTGAAACTCATACTCACATTCTGGCAGTGACCACTTATCAGCCTAATACGCCAATCACATACTATACAGGATATGGATGGACTAAATTTGGTTTTGCCACAGTATCCGATTTTCAGACATATATAGAAAATTTCTTGAATGCAAAGAAAGAACCTTTAAAATACACTATACAATAATAAATTTAAATCAAGACATGAAAAAAGTAGTAACATTTGGAGAAGTTATGCTCCGTTTAGCAACTCCCGGATACCAACGGTTTATTCAATCTACGAACCTCAACGCCACATTTGGTGGTGGAGAAGCCAACGTAGCCGTTTCTTTGTCCAATTATGGTATCCCAACAGATTTTGTTACCCGTTTACCCAAAAATGATATAGCCGAATGGTGCATTTCCGACCTTAGAAAATACAACGTGGGAGTAAACAACATCTTGCGTGGTGGAGACCGTGTAGGAATTTATTTCCTTGAAACAGGAGCAGTAGCCCGTGCGTCAAAGGTTGTATATGACCGTGCCGAATCTGCCATTTCCCAAATCAAACCGGGCATGGTGAACTGGCACGAAGTTCTTAAAGACGCTCAATGGTTTCACTGGACAGGCATCACTCCTGCCCTTTCGCAAGGAGCTGCTGATGCTTGCCTCGAAGCAATTAAAGTGGCAAACGAATTGGGTGTGACAGTTTCTACAGACCTCAATTTCCGCAAAAATCTTTGGAAATACGGTAAGACAGCTGCAGAAATTATGCCGGCTCTGACCGAAGGTTGTGACGTCATACTCGGAAATGAAGAAGATGCTGAAAAAGTGTTTGGAATCAAACCCGAAGGTTTTGATGTAGCTCACACAGGCGGTGAAGTGGATGCAGCCGAATTTGAATCGGTTTGCACACAGTTGATGAAACGCTTTCCTCGTGCCAAAAAGGTGATTATCACTCTTCGCGGATCAATCAACGCAAATCATAACACATGGGGCGGATGTCTGTATTCCGATAAACTCTATCAATCAAAAAGATATGACATTACACACATTGTTGATCGTGTGGGTGGAGGAGATTCATTTATGGGTGGTCTGATCTACGGACTCATCTCATATCCGTCAGACGACCAAAAGGCACTTGAATTTGCCGTTGCTGCTTCTTGCCTGAAACACACAGTCTATGGAGACTTTAATCTTGTCACCGTTGCCGAAGTGGAAAATCTGATGAAGGGTGACGGATCGGGACGCGTATCCAGATAAAATAATGATAAAAGAATTTTAATAAAAAAACAAAATATGACTAATCAATTTTCATTAGAAGGTAAGATTGCACTTGTCACAGGAGCATCCTATGGGATAGGTTTTGCCCTCGCTAAAGCCTTTGCTAAAGCCGGAGCAAAAATAGTATTCAATGACCGCACACAAGAAACAATAGATAAAGCTATCGTAGCTTACAAAGAAGTTGGTATTGACGCAAAAGGTTACATCTGTGACGTCACAGACGAAGATGGCGTGAATGCAATGGTTGCTAAAATTGAAAAAGAAGTGGGTGTAATCGATATTCTGGTAAACAATGCCGGAATCATTAAACGTATCCCGATGATAGAAATGTCAGCAGCAGATTTTCGTCAAGTGATAGACATTGACCTCAATGGCCCTTTCATCGTTTCAAAGGCTGTGATTCCGGGTATGATCAAAAAAGGACACGGAAAAATTATCAATATCTGCTCTATGATGAGTGAACTTGGCCGCGAAACAGTTTCAGCTTATGCAGCAGCCAAAGGCGGTTTGAAAATGCTTACCCGCAACATCTGCTCAGAATATGGTGAATACAACATCCAATGTAATGGTATCGGACCGGGCTATATTGCAACTCCTCAGACTGCTCCATTACGCGAAAAACAAGCTGATGGATCGCGTCATCCATTCGATTCTTTCATCATTGCCAAAACACCAGCTGCACGCTGGGGAACTCCCGAAGATCTGGAAGGACCTGCTGTATTCCTAGCTTCAGATGCCTCTAATTTTGTGAACGGACATGTTTTATATGTTGATGGCGGTATTCTTGCCTATATCGGAAAACAACCGTAAATCTGTATTTTCTTACAAATAATTTTTTAATCATAAATTTAAATAATGGCACGATTTACCAGAATACAAGTATGTCAGACAGTGGCAGAGACAGGAATGGTTCCTGTATTTTATCATAGTGACCTCGAAATTTCAAAACAAGTACTCAAAGCATGTTATGAAGGAGGCGTAAGAGCTTTTGAATTCACAAACAGGGGAGATTTCGCCCATGAAACATTCGGCGAGTTAAACAAATGGGCTGCAAAGGAATGTCCTGAGATGATTTTAGGTATCGGATCTGTAATTGATCCGGGAACAGCATCATTGTATTTGCAACTAGGTGCAAACTTTGTTGTTGGACCACTTCTCAATCCTGAAATATTTAAGGTCTGTAACCGCCGTCAGGTCGCTTATGTACCCGGATGCGGTTCAGTCTCAGAAGTAGGTTATGCTCAGGAATTAGGAGCAGAACTGGTTAAAATATTTCCGGGTGACGTGACCGGCCCGGCTTTTGTAAAAGGTGTTAAAGCTCCTATGCCATGGTCTAATCTCATGGTGACAGGAGGGGTTACTCCAACAGAAGACAATCTTACCAAGTGGTTTGCCGCAGGTGTAACATGCGTGGGAATGGGATCTAACTTATTTCCTAAAGATGTGATCGCAGCAAAAGACTGGAGTAAAATTACTCAGATGTGTAAAGAAACTTTTGCAATCATTGCCAAAGTCAGGAAGTAACAAAAAACACCTTAATATAATATAAATGAACACATTAAATAATAATTCAACGGAGAATAAGACCAATTACAGATGGGTGATTTGCGCGATGTTGTTTTTTGCAACGACCGTCAACTATCTGGATAGGCAGGTATTGTCACTGACGTGGGACGAATTCATCAAACCCGAATTTCATTGGGATGAATCCCATTATGGAACCATCACATCGGTGTTTTCCATGTTCTACGCAGTGTGTATGCTATTTGCCGGGCGTTTTGTTGACTGGATGGGCAGCAAAAAAGGATTCCTTTGGGCTATTGGAATCTGGTCAGTTGGCGCATGCTTACATGCATTTTGTGGTATCTTCACAGAATCCGTTCTAGGGGTTGATTCCAAAGCGGATCTCATTGCGGCAACAGGAACCTTGGCTCTAACAATATCGACAGTCAGCATGTATGCATTCCTGGTGGCTCGCTGTGTACTAGCTCTGGGCGAAGCAGGCAATTTTCCTGCTGCAATCAAGGTCACAGCAGAGTATTTCCCCAAAAAAGACCGTGCGTATGCTACATCAATATTCAATGCAGGAGCTTCAATCGGCGCATTGATTGCACCATTGTCAATTCCTATTTTAGCTAAATTTTGGGGTTGGGAAATGGCTTTCATTGTCATTGGTGCATTGGGATTCATCTGGATGGGATTCTGGATATTCCTTTATGATGCTCCCGCAAAGAGTAAGTTTGTTAACTCATCCGAATTAGCTTATATCGAACAAGATAAGCACGAAGAAGGGGCTGTAGCCACCAATTCGGACGAGGTTTCAGCTCAAAAAGTCTCATTCTGGAAATGCTTTTCTTATAAACAAACATGGGCTTTTGCTTTTGGAAAATTTATGACGGATGGTGTTTGGTGGTTCTTCTTGTTCTGGACTCCTTCTTATCTCAACAGCCAGTTCGGGATCAAAACATCCGAAGGTTTAGGTATTGCTCTGATATTCACTCTATATGCTATCACTATGCTATCTATTTTCGGAGGAAAACTGCCATCTATCATCATCCAGAAAACCGGACTGAATCCTTATGCTGCAAGAATGCGTGGTATGCTGATTTTTGCCTTCATTCCGTTAGTCGTTTTATTAGCACAGCCTTTAGGCACAATTTCGCCTTGGTTCCCTATAATCCTGATAGGACTTGGAGGTGCAGCGCATCAGTCATGGTCTGCCAATATATTCTCCACTGTTGGAGATATGTTCCCAAAAAATGCAATCGCAACCATCACCGGAATTGGTGGTATGGCAGGAGGTATCGGCTCTATGCTTCTGCAAAAATCGGCGGGAAACTTATTTGTTTATGCAGACAAAGCACATATGACTTTTATGGGATTTGAAGGTAAACCTGCAGGATATTTTATCATTTTCTGCATTTGCGCCGTTGCTTATCTGATAGGATGGGCTGTGATGAAACTTTTGGTTCCTAAATATAAACTTATCACAGATCTATAATTTAGCAATTATTGATTATAATTCTTACATAAAAAAATAGCTGCCAGTTGAAATCTGACAGCTATTTTTTTGTCTTGCACTTTCTATTTTTTTAGAAATTCCACTTCATTGGTTCAAAAAATGCTTGTGGATGCAGACAAGCCGGACATTGCTTCGGCGCGGTTTTGCTATCAATGGTGAAACCACAATTGCGACATTGCCAAGTGATCACTTCTTCACGTGAAAATATTTCACCTTTGTTCAGCCTGTCAAGCAATGCTCTGTAACGATCTTCATGCATGTTTTCCACTTTTGCAATCATTTTATACATTACTGCAATCTGTTTGAAACCTTCTTCTTCGGCAATACGTGCAAATTCAGGATAGTCAAGACTCCATTCTTCATGTTCACCCTGTGCTGCTTCTTCAAGATTTTCAGCTGTTGTACCAATTTTTCCTGCCGGATAAGAAGCTGTAATCTCTACCATGCCTCCTTCAAGATATTTAAACATACGTTTAGCATGTTCTTTTTCCTGATCAGCTGTTTCTAGAAAAATTGCAGCAATTTGTTCATAACCTTCATTTTTGGCCACACTTGCAAACATTGTGTAACGCATACGGGCTTGAGATTCACCCGCAAAAGATTTAAGAAGGCATTTCTCAGTCTGAGTGCCTTTAATACTTTTTCCTTCCATAATAAAATAGTTTTTTCGTTGATCGGAAGTAAAATTACAAAATTACAGGCTATTAAACAATATATTTACCGACATAAAAATGTCAGTTGTAACCAGATTCAGGTATTTCTATATTTTTAGGAACCATGTTTTCGAGATATTAGCAAGAACAGGCGTTAAATTGTTTTTTTCAGGACTTTGTCTATCCGTCGAAAATCTTTTAAAGCTTGCCATCCAATTTTAGTGATTCGCTTGAGGTTGATAGAATTGGTTCCGGCTTGGCGTGGCCTAAATGTGATGGGAAGCCACAATATATTTTCTTTTTTCTTTGTTGCAATCACTGAAATCAACACATTTGACAGAAAAAAATCATTGGGAATATAGCTTAGATATTCCTTCAATCGCTCTTTTTTCATCAACCTGAAAGGAGTGTTCGCATCTTTCACATCCAGACCAAATGTCAACCTGATCACCATCCGCAACACTCTGGTTACAAATACTCTGGATGAACCATCCTCACGCGCATTTCTGACACCAATGCCCAAGTCATGGGTTTCTCTCTGGCTCCAGAATTGCCAAAACTCTTCAGGCAATGTCTGCCCATCAGAATCTGTCTGAAAAATGAAATCTGCATCCTGCTCCAGAGCAAAATTATACAAAGCTAAACATGTGCTTCCATGACCTGAATTTGCTTTTGTTTTAGGTAAAAACTGAGGATACTGAGATTGTATCTCCAGCATCTTCGCATAGCAGTTGTCTTTGCTTCCGTCATCAAATATAACAAGTCTGCTCTCCGAGCCTATTTTTTCAACAATGGGATGCCACTGAGCTACAAC
>JBKECE010000147.1:0-11294 GCA_047974325.1 Dysgonomonas sp.
ATTAAAATCGCAGTTGAATGAAATATAAAATTACTTTCTATTTATTGATGATTATTCCTATTATGTCTTGCTCAGATGTATTAACTACCCAGAGAGCAGAGCAGATAATTAGTGAATGTCTTAGAAAGAATCCATCTTATGCTACATATCCAATAATTATAGGGCCGGAAATTCGTCTGTCAGCTGAAGAAATTGCAGAATATCAACCTCTGATAAATGAAGGTTATTTAATTTTAGAAGAGAATCCACTCAAAAAATATTCTTACAGCCTATCTTTAGCGGATAAGTCGAAAGAATTTGTAGATGAGATAAAAGAGGATGGAATGCTAAGAGCTTTATATTCTAGTGAAACTACTTATGCTATTTTAAAAATATGTGACTATGAAGTGGATAAAGTCAATAGTGTCCATGAGATACCTTCAACAAATACAGCAGAAGTAAAAGTCACTCTGAAGAAAGTAAATAAAAATCCTTTCCATACTTTATCTAAGGATAAAACTGATTTTGCAGTAGAAAATCTGATATTTACGAAAACGACAGATAATAAATGGATCTTATGTGATTAATATTTATTCCCTATATAGACTTACTTTTAGCCAGAGAAATCAATCTCTGGCTTTTTGGTACCATTTTCTAAACTTCAGCCAGGCAGATCTGTTTCGGGTGTTTCTCAAAACGGTACTATTTCTAAACTCTCTAACTTTTCCGGATCTCATAAAATAGTACTAAACTATATCATTCGGATTATTATAAATATAAATGGTTTAATGTTTTTTTGTTTTCTTTATAAAAGAAAATTATCTTTGGGGTATCACCAGCATTTTCCACAAAAGTAGCGTTAAGTAGTAATATTAGTACCTGCGGGGGCATTTGCAAAAAATCCTGTTTACTTGCAAATCCTCTAAGAAAATGATTTTATTAATATTTTACATATTACTACAAATGATATTACTATTAGAAAACCGCAGATAAGAATCCAGACTAAATGATTCTCATCATCAATAAAATCCCCTTCTTTAGCTTTAAAACTGTCCCATATTGATAATCCCTTCTTTCTATTTTCCAGAAACTCTATAATTATACAATATAGTACATAACAAGGAAATATAAAGAAAAATAGTGCACCTAACAAAAAGAAGAAACCATCGACTCCATTTTTTGCAACTAAAGTGAATACAAATGAGACAACTGCTATAATACCACCTATAATTCCAAGTATATTTCCTAGATTTTTATTGGAGAACATTAAATGTTTTTTTAGTCCTAATTTTTTTAATTCAGCGGATGGATCTGTTTCAGGTGTTTCTCAAAACGGTACTATTCTTTATTCCTGGTTTTCATTCGGATTATTATAAATGGTACTATTCGTTTCCTTGGCCAAGATCTTCAGTCTCATTAAATAGTACCATCCAATAATACCTATTTTTCCTTTTTATCTAAATATTCTATAAGCGCAGCTTCAACGATATTATTCAGCGCCGTTTTACTTGTTACCTTATACATCTGTAGCCTTGTTTTCAGATCGGCATCGATTTCTACAAACAATTTTTCTTTTGGCTTTTCCTGTTTTGGTTCTGATGTAAACTCATTTTTACCATTATTAAACATACCTTGAAAGCCTTTTCCTATTTCTTTTGCCATCTTTATTTGATTTTAGTTATTATTTCTTCTGCCAGGGCCGCATAATCTTCTGCTCCCGGACTTTTAGGAGCATGCTCAAATATATCTACCTGATTACTTTGCGCTTCAGCTAATGCAATGTTTTTTCTTATCCGTGCCTGAAATACATTATCAAAATTTGCGGTAATTTGCTCTTCTGCCGTTTTATGGAGATTTACCCTGGAATCATATTGAGTAATGATTACTCCGGAAAAAGTAAGATTTTTATTTAACCGGTGTTTTACCTTTTCAATGGAATATATCAGTTTCAGCATTCCTTTCAGAGCAAGAAACTCAGCCTGTACAGGTACGATTACGTTATTAGCTGCTGTAAGCGCATTTATTGTCAGCAGGCCCAGTGATGGAGGGCAGTCGATAATTATATAATCATAATCCTTTTCTATCGGCTTAATCAATTCCTTTAAAAGGAATTCTTTTCCGGGTTCATTTACTAATTCAATTTCACTGGCTGACAGATCCAGTGATGATGGTACCAGATCTAAATTAGTCTTTAATGATTCAACGGGTAAATTTGCTCTATTATCTTTAACAATATCCACCAGGGCATTATATATATTTCTTGAATCCATAGATTCTTTGCCGAATGACTGGGTAAGATTTGTCTGGGGATCAAAGTCTATCAGTAATGACTTATAACCTCTAAGAGCTAAAGCAGCACCTAAAT
The DNA here is from genome assembly GCA_047974325.1 of Dysgonomonas sp. Classification (GTDB taxonomy): domain Bacteria; phylum Bacteroidota; class Bacteroidia; order Bacteroidales; family Dysgonomonadaceae; genus QVMP01. The sequence goes on from JBKECE010000147.1 coordinate 2,345, forward strand.
TTATAGATGTAGTCGTTTTCCCTACTCCCCCTTTGTGATTGATGATTGCTAATACTTTTGCCATATATCTATTATTTAGTTTTTGCAAATATATTAAAATATATTTATTGAATTATATTTTAATAGAAATATATATATCTATATGAGTTCATTTATATCAAAAAAAGTATTACATTTGTAATACAAACTATAACAAATGTATAACAATGGAAGCAAGAGCAATAAAAAAACCAACAGCCTTTAGATTAGATGAAGATTTAATTATCAAGCTAAAGGAGGAAGCGCGAAAGGCAAACAGGAGTTTAAATAACTATGTAGAATGTATTCTTAAAGAGAGTATTTATACCGAACCGAATAAAGAAACTTCAGAAGCAATAAAAGAAGCCCGGGCGGGTAAATATGCCGGAACAATTGATACCAGTAATATGGAAGCCTTTATAAAATCTTGTGAGGAATGAAGACCTTACGCTACAGCACACAATATAGAAAGGATTTCAAAAAGTATCGAAATCAGCCGAAAAAACTTGAAAAACTGTTGGAGGTACTAAGGATGCTTGAAAAAGAAGAACCGTTACCTCCCGAATTAAAAGCTCATATGTTAAAGGGGAATTTAAAGGGTTGCATGGAGTGTCATATAGAAAGTGACTTATTACTCATATGGATTGATGAAGATACAGATATAGTCGAAATTTTAAGGCTTGGAAGTCATTCAGAATTATTTAAAGAATAGTCACAATACTATTTCATATAAAAATATGTTTCAATCAAAATATATTAATATAAATATATTGAAATATTAATATATATTTATATATTTGTGCAAATGATTGATTATGAAAACAAATAGATTAATTAAGATTCAGAATCCGACACAAACAGAACTTGACTCTGTAGAGTTTATTCAGCAGTATACCGGAATAAGCACAGCATCTAAAGCCGCAGTCGAAGCTATTAATTCGTATAAATTCCATGTAAATAGAATTAAAGACCTGGAAAAGCAGGTTCAGGAACTTACAAACTGGAAATTGAATGCTCTAATGAAAATTAAAGAATTCTATAAGAGTGATGAAGCTCTTAAAGGACTTCTTAAATCGAAAATCGACTAAATTTATGAATAACGAAAATTACAATTATCCAACTGGAGAAATTATTTTGCCTTCCTTTATTGATAATGAAGGTATTTTTGAGGTAACATTGGTTGATAAAATGTGGGGTAAACGATGTAATCTTATCTGTGTTTTTGAAACTGAAGATAAAAGTAGGTTTTGTACTACGGCCTGGAGGAGGGGGAAGCCAGGCAGAGAAATATATACTCCAAAAAGAAGTGAAATAGACTTTAAAGAAGTTTCCAGAGGTACAAAATGGAAGTGTGAATTTACTTTATCAAAGAATAAAAAATATTATGATTGGTTAGAAGCCATTCTAATAGAATAATGAAGGATATGAAAACATCAGGGTATTTTTACATATTGGTTGCCGTAGCCGTAGGTTTTATTTTGGCAAATGCTATAATGGTTCCGGTTAAAGAAAAGTTGACTACTCAAATAGTAGTTAGTAATAGTGACGAACTTAAAGGGGTTATTGACACATTGAAAGTTGATAGCTTTGAAGTTAAAAAAGAAGCCGGCAGTATTACAATTTCTTATCTTCAAACGGATAACAATAAGAATGGGCTTATGATAATGATTCAAGTACTCGCATCTCTAGTAATTATAGCTTTGGTCTTGTGGGTTATTAGGTTTATTATTAACAGGAGATATAATTAGAAACAAATAATATCATAATGAAAAAATCTATTTTTGAAATAAAAGATTTAAGGAGTTATTTAATGCAGCTGCCAGATCAAGAGTTGTTAAAGAATAATGTAGAGATGATGATGCCGGATAATACAGACTATATTAATCCTTTGCATTTTTTTGGATATAATCATTGTTATATACTCGGTTCTTTTTTTAAAACAGAGACCAGGGAAAACTTTATATTAAAAGATGAAATAATTAGTAGTACAAGTATATTCACAGGTACAAGTATATTCACAGGTACATATTCTACTAATAACAGCTTGTGTGATGTTTTAAAAGGCCTGGATGATAATATGGAAGTTTTTATGTCCGCTAAGTATCAGAAAAAAGAATTTTATACAATCAATAGTATTGATATTGTTAAAATAAAGAACAGAAAAATTTGTTTACTTTCAGATAAGAGTCAAGTCTAAATAAGGTATAGGTTTTTTGAACCGCCTTTTTTTATATATTTATCGGTCTAAAAAACCTGTCTAAAAAACTAATATAATAATTACAAATAAAAAGATATGAATATTTTAGAAACAAGAGTCTTTTACATGAAAGGTCAAATATGCAGAGTTGTTGTTCTAGTTGATTGTACTTCTGTTGGTAAACCTTATTCAGATATTAGAGCTATTGAGGCTATTAATAAACCTTGTAGTGGGTACGAATTTATTAAACCAAATGAAACTTTGTCAGATGATTTGATAAATCGAATAGCGGATTTTGGTATGGAAATAAATCCTGATAATGTTTTCCCAAATTGGAAGAAAGAATATAAATAGGATATTAACCATCGGCCCGCTCCGCCGGAGCTGTCCCTTGGGTCTGGAGATAATGCCGAGTTTTATGAAGATGAATTTATAAAGTCTTAAGGATATGAAAATAGTAAAATCAAATGCAGGAATTAATCAAATATTTGATACAGATAATACAATGTCTGTTGAATATTACAAAAAAAGTACGATTGACCTAATACCGTTTCATCATACCCATGAACTTACAGATTATGAGTTTTTGAAGCAATTCTTCCCGGAAGATCATAGGATATTCTATGATTTTGGAAATTCTTTTTTTTATGTACTGTAAAATTGATATTTATTTAGAAATATAACGAAAATGACAGAAGAAACGACTAAAACTGTAACGGTCATACTGCATGCCTATATCCAGCGCAACAGCAAATTTGTCCGAGGAATGAAAGCGGTACGGGAATATATTGAGCAAAATGTATTGTATTTCTATCAGGGAGAAAGCATTGATGAAAATAAATGGCGCTTTGTTGTAACATATACAACTAACAAAGACTTAAAAGAGACATTTGACAAAATCTATTCAGATATTTGCGATGAAGCTGATTATCGCAACTGTTTTATTGATGATTATTCTTTCCGGAATGAAAAAACAGGCTATTACTGGGACGAATATAACGCGCAATGGTTAACTGAATAATCTGAACATTATGAAAGTATTTGAAAATGAACAAATAGAAAAAGCAAGTAAAACGATAGATTCTTTTACTAAAGAAGTTCCTTATTATTGGCACGAAATGTCTAAAAAACAAATACAAAATGAATTTGTAAGCGTTTTTTTCGAGAGCGGGCCCGAAAAAATAAAACATCTGATTGATAGATGGTATTCCATGAATAAAGATATAGCCGGCTTTTATCTGGGGATAGATGAAAAAGTGATACGGCAGATATTTAACTACTATCTCATCGAGCTGGAGCCAGATAAATATGATGATTCTACAGCGTTGAGAATAGCCTTGATTAAAGGAGTGTCCCGATGGGAGGTATTCCCATTTGAAAGTCATACAATAAGACAGTTTTATTTAATGGCGAATAATAATTCTCTGGAATTGCTATCTGATATTATTCCCGGAACTAAAAAATTGTTGGAAACAGCAAAAATAGATTTATTCGGAAATGGACGGAATTGGAGTAGTGCATGGCTATTACTTAATGATGAACAAAAATTGTTATTATCTGCATATGTATTAACACATAAATTTTAAATTATGGACTTAATAGATATATTAGATCCCGAAGATTACAGACTGGTACAATGGAGAATTAATAATCTTCCTGATCGGTCATTCCCTCCGGACGAATATGTTTATTCCCGGATTAAAGATGATCTCCGGTATATAGAAATGCCGGAGGATGAAAAGAAAACTTTCATGGCCAAGGTAAAGACTTTTAGAGAATCACAAACCATTGATTTTAACGACAAGGATAGTAACTTGATCCTGGAGCTGGTGACGGATACATTGAGAGATATTAATAGGGAATTCGATAATGCTTTTGATTGTGAATAAAAAAGAGGACCAATATTCTTTCAAACTGGAGCTAGATGTAATAAGCCCGATACCCCGGACGGTCACAAAGCCCTTCAGATCCCTAAAAGTTTTACGCCAGTGGCAGCAACGGGCCGACATCGATAATAACATTTATATCCTAGGCTACAGGGAATATAAACTGAATCTGGCCACCCACCAGTGGGAACGCTTTACCGTTTTCGGGACTACAATCGTTTTGTTCTCGGAACTGGAAAGGGAATATTACCGGTTACGGCCAAAGTATGAAGAATAGTAAACCTCATAATATATAAATCGAAGACTTATAGTCTTCAAAATTCAGGAATGAAGGATCAGTTTCAAATAATAGACCATCGGAAGAATAAGAACCAGCCGCAATGGGTAACAATGTATATAGCCCAAATTAGAACATATTTAAAACCTATAAATATGTTCGGTGAAATCGAGCAGCCAACAATCGAAAGTATCTATTATGCCACAAATACAATTATTGAAAAATTAGTAGAGATAAGGAGCCATAGCAGACAAGGTATTAATCCAACAATAAAATTTGATCGGGAAGAAAGTATTATCCGTATTTACAATTCACTTAATACTCTTATGATTGAAGTTATAGAAGTTAAGCCTAGAATTTACGGTTACGCTCGTGTATCGACCAAAAAGCAATCCCTAAAGATGCAGCTTGAAGAACTGAAGAAATTCGGTTGCGATAAGATTGTGCAGGAAAAAGTTTCAGCGCTGGCGGATCGCCCGCAGTTCGATGAATTATTAGGTAGCTTGGATAAAGGCGATACACTTACCGTATGGAAATTAGATCGTATGGGTAGATCAATGCTCGATCTGATTAAGATAATAGCGGAGTTGGATGCTAAAGGCGTAAATTTCGTGTCTCTTACTGAAAATATAAATACCGGTACAACACAGGGAAAAATGATGCTCATGTTATTCTCTATGATGGCCGAGTATGAATTATCCATCAGGAAAGAACGCCAGGAAGCAAATAAGGAAATTGCCCGAAAAGCCGGACGTCTGGGGGGCAGACCCAAAGGCCTATCGAGAGAAGCAAAGAAAACGGCATCCATCCTGATGGGGAACTATCAGGAGCAAGAGAACGGAAAATATAAGTATAGTATAACGGAACTTTGTGCAGCTCACAAAATATCAAAAGGTACTCTATATAAGTACCTTGAATATATGAATGTACCTAAGAGAGGAAATCTATTTTAATATTAAATAGCGATCTGCTAACTCTGAGCACAAAATATTATCTTTGCTAATAAAATATAATTAGACGCATTTCATTATTGAAACGGTAGTGCAAATCTGGTAAATTGAATCCCCCGTAGAATAATTGGAATGTTCATGCTGTATAGGCGTGGACATCTTTTATTTGGGGAGTGGCTTACCAGAGCCGGCACTACATTTAATCGGTGGACCACGCCTTATTTATTAAAACATGAATTATACCATTAAAAGACACATGTATATCAGGGGATTATTTTGGACCGGTATAATGATACTGCTGATATGGCTTTTATGTACATTTATGGTTTTAATTCTTATTGCCGGACTTATTGGAATAATATGTACTATACTTTTATTAATCTACGATGACAGGCAGTTAGATATAAGGATAAAAAGGTTACATCAGGACATTGAGGAATTAGATAGAATATTTAAAAATAGAAAAGAAGAGGAAGAACGACTGAAAAAACATCATTTGGAAAAATTCCTGATGATGGTTAACAGCTGGGATGATACGAAAATAAAACAAGTTGATTATGAATAAAGAAGATCTACAAAATAATAATTCAGTTTCTCTGATGTTTGCCTTTAAAGTAGCATTAGATCAGGAAGATTACCTACTTTGCAAGGATATAAAAGAAGAATTGATTAACAGAAAAAGCAAAGGAGAGTTGAATAATGAAGTAATAAATGCAACGGTAAGCGCTTATGATATAAAAGGGGCTGACTATAAGGATATGCAATATAAAGTATTTACTGAAATGCTTACTGAAATAAAAAATATTTAGGGCGTTCCCTTCGGGCAGGCTTTACGTTCCAATCTCTTCGAGGATTTGCCCTGCAATCCTTAACGCTTTAGTACCTTTTTAAATATAGCCGGCGGCAGATCTGTCTCCGGTATTTTTTTTATCGGTACTATTATTTGTTCCTGAAGGAAATCCGGGAAGATCAAATTGGTACCAATAATTCGAATTAAGCCAAGATGAGAAAAATATAATTGGTACTATTCATTCCCTTGGCCAAGATCTTCACTTTGATTAAATAGTACCATCAACATACAGGCTGTCTGTTATCGCTAAGAGAAACTAGAAGTTCACAAATCTATGGTATATGATGCTGATGCTCCTGTTCTAGTCGTTTTTAGAGCAAACGATTCTTGATTTTTTGAAACATATATTTCAATGGTTGGCTCTCCTCTTCTAACTTGAGCTGTACATTGAAATCCTTTTTTTACAGGTCCATATGTTTGTTCCCAATATCTTAGTTGATAACCATTTCTGGTGTAATTCCCTTCAGGTGTAGTAACCGACCAATCACTGAAAATTCTAGGATAACTACAGGATATAGCATACTTTACATAGTAATTGTCGTTTATTTCATTATCTTTATTCTCCACATCCTCTTTATTACAAGAAGAAAAGACAAAAATAGTTAATGCACTAATGATAATTAGTGCTATAGTTATAATGCCTCGTTTTGGTAGATGTGATTTCATACGTTTTATTTTTGTCCTTTCGGTCATTGTTTCCTTTTATCCAATATCGCTTCTCACGTCCTCACGTTGCCGCTTTGTCCTTTTCAGGCGACACACAAATATAGAATAAATAATTAATAGTACGAATAATATATATTTATCTTCTGGCATTCTTTAATATACAGATAAATATAGAAAAGTTGTCCGTTTTAGCGCCGATGTGGTAACTAGGCCATTTAAAGAAAGAACCCGATTTTCTCAATTAATCAGCAAGCTAAAAAAGGGCGATACTTTAGCCGTATGGAAGTTAGACCGATTAGGACGGGATATATTCGACCTCTTTAGAATAATGCTTTATTTGAATGAAAAAGGGGTGAATTTCGTGTCATTGACTGAGCAGATAGACACAAAAACACCAACAGGGCGGGCGATGTTTGCTTTGTCTTCTGTTTTTGCTGAATATGAAACAGCCCTAAAACGGGAGAGAGCCGAAGCGGGCAGGGCTGCAGGAAAGCGAGGGGGCAGACCAAAGGGGGTAACTGAAAATACAAAAAGTATATCTCATTCGGTCGCTAAAATGTATCAGGCAAAAGACAAAGACGGGAAATTTACTTTTTCTGTTACAGAAATAGCAAAGAGGTTGCATATATCAACAAAGACCGTCTATAAATGCTTAGAGGTCGAAAATATAGAGAAAGGTAGTAGAATCCCCTTTTAAGAATGATAGCAAAATTTCAATCCGGATTTTCAGATCTGGATCTAAATTTTGTCTTCAGTATGAAAAAATGATAGCAAACTGAAATCCTTTGTTCGGTCATGGTGAACAGATCCGACAGCTCGAGGGAGTACAGGCACAAAAATATGATAGCAAAATAGCGGGGATATAAGTAAAATTTATATCCCCGCCTACCAGACTAGCCCTAACAAAAAAGGCAACAGCTACACCTAATTAGTACAGAAATGTACAATTAGGGGGAAATTAAACGGGGGTAACCATTCAATAGCACGAAAGGAACAGCCACGCCCCAAGCCCGCCAAGAATAGCCCCCCCGCATAGGGTTGCTATTCCATTAAAGCGAGCTTATTTTTTTGTGGCTGTTTTATCGTACTGCTTAATGGAATATTTATATTTTGATCTCCTTTGACACTTCAAAGTTTGTTTCGACAAATATAATTTTAATTATCGGTTTTACAAAGGCGTGTTTGAGCCTGCGGGACAAAAGCCACCCGCAGACAACAAACACACATTTTTTAACGCCCAGTCGGGCGAATCACTCTAAAGAGTGAGGTTTAAGCCCCCCAAAGGGGGAGATAGGAATTTTAATCTAATAACGTTTTGCGAATTTACAGGGGCAGCCAGATACACCGTATCAAAATATATTAAATCTCCATACCCCCCGCCCGACTTGGTATAATTCGCCCTTTCAGGTCTTTTATACCAGGACGAAACGGGGGGCTAGTATTTGAACATATATTTAATACGTCTAAATCCGTCTTTTGCCCCTGATCCCCCAAAGCAAAAATTATTAATTATTCATTAATCATTTAATTTTTGCAATTATGAAACTATTAATTTTTATTTCAGTTTATTTTAAAAACGGATTTACACCGATTGAGTGCGCTGCTTCAAATGAGAAGATAGCAGATATTTACGCAAGAGAAACATATATCCGTAGTAATGGGAAAGTGAATAAAATAAGTTTATCACTTGGAGATGTCGCAAAGTCTATCTATTCCAGATATGAAGACGGAAAATTGAAAATGTATCTAATATTACCTATTCCAGAAAGTTCATTTATAGTAGATGAATTATATATTGGTTATTTTACCCTATCAGGGGATTTTAAAATAGAGGTTTAAAACCTCTATTTTTTTTGTTCTTAATTACATAGTTTAGTGAAGCCCGCTTATTTCCACCTAAAGACAGGAAATAAACGGGCTTCACTTTTTGCACTCCATATAAAACGAGGATCGGGCAATGGGGGAACACGTAAATATGAATTCGGAAATACTATCAAATTTTCAAAGCTGCAGATCTTACCCGGACTAAATTTGTCTGGGTAAAATCTGTTTTTGATAGCAAAACAAAATCCAATGTTCACCCATCAGGAACAGATCCGACAGCTC
>JBKECE010000216.1:0-15367 GCA_047974325.1 Dysgonomonas sp.
CTCTGCGTTCTTCATTTTTATCTTCTTTATTCGTAGAACAAGCTACTGCCCCGATCAGGAGCATTCCATAAATGCATTGTCTTAAGACTAATTTATTCATACCTTAATAATTTGAAAATAACTATTTTAATTCCAATCGCAAATTTCAGCCTATTTAGTAAAATTGCTTTTATCAAAATATTGGAAAATATGTTCAAAATCTTGCTTATTAGATTATCTTCGTATCATCCATTAAGGAATGTATTTTAATTTGTTAGGCTGTGAATGAGAAGAAATACGCGAAAATATCTTTAGAAGATATTGTGAATCAAAATTCGATACCTGGTATTCAGAATTTCATTATATCGGAAGAAAAAACGTATGTAAAGAATTCTTCGGTCAATTTTCAGAATTCATTTTTCGACCTGAAATATCCACATGTCTGCGAAGGAATAGGTTTTGCTATTTGTACAAAAGGTAAAGCAAAAATCAAGATTAATCTTCGTGAATATCAATTAGACTCTAGTTCAATTATTACATTACTGCCTAATTATATTATTCAAATACTAGAGCAGGACGGAAATTTAGAGATAGAATTTTTAATGTTTTCTTTTGACTTTGTTTCTGATATTAAGATAGTGACTGAAGTTGATTTTATAGAGAAAGTACAACTGGCAACTTTTCTAAAGATTGATGAAGAGACAGCTCTCGATTTACTTGAATTTCATGCTTTTATTGTAAAGCAGTATAAAAAGACGAACTACAATGAAGCTATCATGAAGAACTTGCTTATTGCTTTGATTAATAAAGTTTTAATCATTAATCAAGAATCAGATAATAAAAAGAAATCGGAACCTTTAACTCACAGAGAAGAGATATTTCAAAGGTTTTTAAGGTTGTTATTCAGATATTATAAAAAAGAGCGCACAATAAAATTCTACGCTCAGAAGTTATTACTCACCCCTAGCCATTTGAGTAAGGTTATTAAAGAGGCAAGTCAGAGATCTGTTTCTCAATGGATTGATGAAATAGTTATCATGTCAGCCAAAGCCATGCTCAAGAGTTCCGATATGACTGTGTTACAGATAGCGGAAGAACTAAATTTTGCAAACCCTTCATTTTTTGGTACATATTTCAAAAAAAGGACAAACCTCACTCCCCTCCAATATAAAAATAGCTAATTTTAGTTCATAAAGTTTGTCTTCTTATGTTATTCAAGCTTATGTTATTCTTTAATTTTTACTACTACTTTACCTTTAGCTCGTCCTTTTTCTAGATATCTCAGAGCTTCATTTGTTTGCTCAAAAGGGTAAATTTTGTCTAGAAGAGTCTTGATAATGCTAGACTCTATCAATTTAGTTATTTCTTCAAGCTGACGACCATTTGCTCTCATGAAGAGGAATTCATAAGCAATGCCCTTTCTCTTAGCTTTTCGGCGAATACCAGAACTGATTAAAGACAAAATAAAACGAATAACCCGGGATGCACCTATATTTTTTGCAAAATCAGGCGTTGGTGGTCCAGATATAGAAGTAACTTTACCTCCCAGTTTTACTATATTAAGTGACTTTTCAAGTGTTTTGGAATCTTGGCTATTGATGACTAAATCATAATCTTTGAGTATAGATTCAAAGTCTTGCGTTTTGTAATCGATCAATATATCAGCTCCCAATTGTTTGAGTAATTCGAAACTTCCGGTACTGGCTGTTGTTGCAATCGTAGCTCCGAGATGTTTAGCCAGTTGAATTGCAAAAATACCGACACCTCCCGAGCCGGCCTGAATAAACACTTTATCTCCTTTCTTGATATTGCCTTTTTCAACTAATGCCTGCCAAGCAGTCAGAGCTACCAAAGGAACAGAAGCGGCCTCTTCCATGGATAAATTCTGGGGCTTCAATGCCACATCGTTTTCGTTCACGGCAATATATTCTGCAAATGTACCAATATCAAAATCAGCTGCACGGGCATACACTTCATCACCAACTTTGAAGCGAGTAACTTTAGTACCTGTTTTTAAAACAATTCCTGCTAGATCATGTCCCAATATCAGGGGCATTTTATAAGGTAAAATCAGTTTAAACTCTCCAGACTTGATTTTTGAATCCAACTGGTTCAATCCGGCTGAGTGTATTTCAACTAGTACTTCATTCTCCTCTATAGACGGTGTTGGTATATCTGTAAGATGAAGCGGTTCATCTTTACTGTACCTATTTATAATAAATGCTTTCATTTATTTTCATGAATATTTTTATCGAAAATATTAAAATACATAATAACCTACCATCGGTATACTTGTTGATAGTAGGTTGCCGCAATAAGAATTTATTGTCTGGTAGAGGCTATATTTGCAAATGCCTGCTCGATTGCAGCAGCATAAATTTTCGTTTCACCCACGGGTACGTCGAGCTGGTTGTTTTCCAATCCGATAAATAGTTCATCAGCCACTTCGCTTGGGGGAATGCCGTTTTCGCCACCGATATAAGAAGAAAACTCCGTGTTTACCAGAGGAGGATATACTTCATACACCTGAAGGTTTTTCTGATCTTCATAGGTTTGTCTCAAAGCCATTGTATAGCTATGTAGTGCGGCTTTTGTAGCGCCATATGTAGGCAGGAATTTGTGACTGCCATATACGGCAAGTGAAGAGATGTTTACCACAGCTGCTGTCTCTTTTTGTAGTAAGTGAGGCAACAGCAACTCAGTAAAATGAATAACTGCAATATAATTTGTATTCATTTCAATAAGAGCCTTTTCATGTGCATTAGTGGTCTCGCTCAGTAAGTAGCCAAAAGCAGCCCCTGCATTATTTACAATGATATTAACATCGGGATAATTTGTTTTCAATTCATCCGCTATACGTAGTCTGTCAGCTTCAACGGATAGATCACCTTGAATACCTTTGGCATCTTTCAATTCAGTCAGAGCCTTTTGAAGGCGATCCTCGTTGCGACCGTTGATAATTATTTTATTACCGGCAGCTTGTAACTTTTTTGCAATAGCCAGACCAATTCCGGCACTTCCTCCGCTTATAAATACGGTATTTCCACTTGTTTTCATCTGTCTTTATTTTTTTGTTGTAATATTTGATATTTATTAATCCTCTTTCAGAAAAGTATTTACTTCTCTAGTAAAATCATCATGGTACTGATACAAAGCTCCATGTCCGGAATCGCTCCAGATTACCAACTTGGCATTTGGAATGTTTTGTACCATATTATACGAATCAATTGTAGCAACCATTATATCGTTATTGCCATTGACGATAAGAGTTGGTTGGTTGATCCTTTTCAGTAGGCTAAACTCTTCATCTTGGCGAGTACCCCAATCGATAATGGCTTTTGCCTGATTCTGAATAGCTGTTTGTGTAAAAGCCGGTACACGGTCTTCTTTTGTTCTGGTCTGCAATCTTGCCGTATAGCCAAGACCTGCCTGGCGACTGCTTTCTGTTGGAGCAAAAAACAAGTATAAACGAGGATTTGTCGGTTCTGCTTTTTGTGCCGCTTCCACATGTTTCAATATATTGGCTGTATATTTTCCGCCTATATGCCCGGTTCCGGCAAGCACTACTTTATTTATCAGTTCGGGATTATTGGCTGCTACGACCTGCGCTATAAATCCACCGATGGAAAAGCCCAGTAGATTGACTTTCTTATATCCAAGCGCTTTGATTACATCAGCGGCATCTGCCGCCATACCTTCAATATTATCGGGTGTAACACCTTCTGATCCTCCAACACCTGTATTATCAAATAAGATGATAGGATGTTTCTCCGCCAATGGATTAATGACAGCCGGATCCCAATCATCCATTGTTGCCACAAAATGAATAAAGAATATTAATGGGATGCCTTCTTTCTGTCCGAAAGAGCGATAAGCATATTTTGTACCTTTTACTTCTATATATTGAGTCGGCGCTGTTTCCTGTGTATACACAGCTTGATTTTCTTTATTTGACATTGTTTTTTCTGATTTGGGAGATTGTGCGAATACTGTGTTTACTGAAAATGAGAGAAATAAACATATTAGTACAATCTGATTTTTAAATATTGAATTATATCTCATCATCGCCTATTTTAATGTCAGGTAATCGGTATATCCTTTTTCTCCGGGAGTATAGAGAGTTTCTTTATCAACATCGTTAAGAGGGGCATTTGTTTTGAATCTTTCCACTAAATCGGGATTCGAGATGAATGGACTTCCAAATGATACCAAGTCAGCATCACCGTCACTCAATATTTTATTAGCAGTTTCTTTATTGAATCCACGATTGATGATGATAGTTCCTTTATATATTTTACGAAAATGCCTAGCTACCTCTTGTATTGCATTCGGATTTTCACTTACATCTGTAAAAGGTTCCAATAAGTGTATGTAAGCTAATCCGTAGTCATTTAATCTGTTTGCGATATAGTCATATACTGCGATTGTTTCATCATCCACAGCTATTCCCATTAAACCATTAAGTGAAGGATTCAGTCGTACACCTACACGGGTAATATCTACAGCCTCTTTCAATTCATCTAGAATATCGAAAAGTATACGGGCACGGTTTTCTACCGACCCTCCGTACTCATCTGTCCGCCAATTGCTGTTCTTACTGAAGAACTGTTGTAATAAATATCCGTTTGCACCATGCAGCTCTACTCCGTCAAATCCTGCATCGAAAGCATTTATAGCAGCCTGTTTAAAATCGGTAATGGTTCTCTTGATATCTTCTAGTGTCATTTCACGGGCTGTAACACTCTCTTTGAATCCTTCGGGTGTGAATACCTGTACATGCGGATTGTTTGGAGATGGTGCTAAAGGTAAGTTTCCATTCAATACGTCGGGGTGGGAGTATGCCCCGGTATGCCATAACTGGGCAAATATCTTACCTCCATTTTTATGAACTGCGTTAGTAGTCAATCGCCAACCCTCAATTTGCTCCTTTGAATAGATCGCAGGCACGTTGATAACGCCTACAGCTTCTGGACTAACGAAAGTTCCTTCAGTAATTATAAGTCCTGTCGTAGCACGTTGGCTATAATAGAGAGCAGTGAGTTCTGTAGCAGTATGAGCCTTGTTGTCGGCACGACTACGAGTCATGGGAGCCATTACGATACGATTGTTTAGAGTCAGACCATTCAGATTGTAAGACTCAAATATTAATGTCTTTTCTTTTGTTTCCATAAAAATTATATCTACTTTTGCTTGCAAATTGCAAGTGCAAATATAAATAACTACTTGCAAAGAACAAGTTAATTTAAAGTTTTTTATGGCAGATATAAAAAAAAGATCTGATTGCCCGATCAGTTGTTCGCTGGATATCTGGGGAGACAAATGGTCTTTACTGATTGTCAGAGATTTGATATTCTTTAAAGAACGTACTTATGGCGATTTCCTTAAATCGGATGAAAAAATAGCAACTAATATTTTGGCTGCCCGATTGCAAATGCTGGAAGAGAATGGCATCATTTCTAAATCAGATCATCCTGAAAGTAAGGCTAAGGTATTGTATAAACTTACTTCAAAGGGCATTGACTTATTACCCTTGATGATTGAAATAAATGTATGGGCAGATAAATACCTGACTATCCCCAATGAGCAGAGAGAAATACTGAAGGAGATAAAGAAGAATAAGGAGGCTTATATAAAAAAGAGAACGAAAGAACTGAATGATAAGTAATTATATTTTTGCATAGACTAATACGTTTATTTTATTATTCTATCGTTATTTTGCAACCATTTCGTAAGATATCTTCATAAGAAAATTTATATCTTCTTAAATATTTATCACCTGATGTATATTCCTCCCAATCACTAACATCTACAGAATCTTTATCTAAAACAAACACTAAAAGAGTATCGGATGGGACAAACATTTTCCATATGTCTTTCTTGCAGATACCATAAATATTAAGATATTTATTTGACTTTGATTTGATATAATATTGTGGATTTACAAGTAATACTTTTTTATTAAAATAACCATTAATCTGTGTATTAGGATAATCTAAACTCGAAAGGAGGTACACAGATCTATCCAGATTATTTTCTATAAGTATAGATGTTTCTAAATCACTTTTTTTTATACATCTCGTAGACATTAGCAACATTATAGATGAAAATATCGCTATTATTTTTAATCTATTCATCATTTTTCTCTTTTTTGTTAATCGTAATTTCCCTCTCTCTTTTTTGTTTTAACAAAAGAACTGTAATTATTTTCATATGCCCAGTATAATTCTATTGATTCTTTTTCTTTGAAGAATTTAAAAGATCTTTGATTTGCATCTATTTCAGCAGGATGTGAGTATGTCCTTAATAATCATTAATCATGGCATCAAATAAACTAGGTAATCCATAAATAAAAGAATATAATAGACCAACGCTTTGACTTTGAAGATAATGTCCATACTCATGTTGAAATAAGCCAGTGGAAGGATCTGCAATTATTGTATTATCCCCTAATATATAAGAACCAAGAGTAATGCCTCCAAATTTTCGCCTATTATTAATTCGCGTAATTGTTGCTCCAGCAAAATATTCTACATCTGAATCATATGCTATATTTCCAACATAACCAATACTTAATCCTATTAAAGTTTTGGGTAATTCATATGTAAATCAAGATACAATTTGTCCGACCTTACCAAAAAAACTTTTATCTCTGTCTGTAACAAATAATCCTCCAGTCAATTTCCACGAGTTTATTTCTGTTTTCCATCCTATATCAATGGATTCTCTAAAGCTAGATCCTCCAGCTAGACCTCGAATAAATCCCGCAACAAAACTTACAATAGGAATTTCTCCATTAAGGTCTGTATACTTCAAAGGATTATTAGCACAATACACATATGGACTGATTGAATAATAGTTTTCCGCTTGTGAGTCAACAGTATTGAATCTGATAACAGCCGGATCATACTGACGGGCATGTTAGTCTATTGGTTCAAGCCATTCATCATGTCATATTCTTTGCCGTTGTACTTGTATGGCTGTGCATCCACCGCTGTGCTTGCACTGGTCGGCATCCCGAATGGATAATAATCCGTCTTTTGCATCACATTGCCGCTTGCATCGGCTACTATGCGATTGTTACCCAAATGATCCCGTACGTAAAAATAGTAAACTTCATTCTCAATATAACCATTATCGATCAGAATTCTTCTGAGTATACCGCTATCCAAATAATGAAGATCCCCGGATAAAACAAGCAGGAAGCCTCCCTGAAAATCACCCGAAAAAGCCCCTTCCTATCCTATGAAATACCTGTTTGTGAAGGGTTAATAAAAAACTGGGAAAAAGGTACAAAAGGCTGCGGGAAAACGATTTGAGGGGAAAAAATGACGATTGCTGGTAATTTTTTGGAAAAAGGTGTTTTTTGGGGTGAAATAAATCCGAAAAGAAAAACTATCTGAAAAAAATAAGCTCGCGCAAGGCGAGCATGTAACTAAATCCAGATGTAAGGTAGCTGTAAAATTTTTTTTCCATTTCTAAATTCACCTCTTATTATTTCGATTGGCTTGTTCTTATTTTTGTTCCACCATTCCAAATACATTTTTTTGATTAAAACCATATCATCATGTGTTAATGGCTCTGATGTTGTCTTACCGTTTATATTCTGTTTGACAATAACCCCGACATTATAAACCCTATATGGCTTTGTATTTTCTGACCAATGAATAAAATCCTCAGTGTCATTCCACGTTTTATGGACTGTCTCAATACTATCTTTTGATAAAACATAATCC
Organism: Dysgonomonas sp.; assembly: GCA_047974325.1. GTDB lineage: Bacteria > Bacteroidota > Bacteroidia > Bacteroidales > Dysgonomonadaceae > QVMP01. The sequence goes on from JBKECE010000216.1 coordinate 7,713, forward strand.
ACCAAATATGCGTACTTAATCCCATATTGGTTAAAATGGTAATTTCCAATATATGAATTAATCGGATTTTGAAATCCGACAAATGAAATTTTCGGCGTATCAATACTATCAATTAAACACGGAATTATCCGTTTATTGAAATATAGAGCCTCCTCATAGGATATAAAAGAAAATGGCTTCTCTAATAAACTGCAATCACAAACGTTTTGTCCTTTACAAGAAGACAAGCTGCTTATAAGCAGCAAAAATAGACACTTGCTAAATTTCATAACTATTTTCTCTTTGGTATTCTTCCTATTATTACGAGCGGAGCGACATAGGGTCCATATTTCATGGCAGGTAAAAATGTCGTAGCTGAAGATACGGGTGAAAACCCCGAACTTCTAAAATATGCTTTGCTCGTAGGGTTGCCATTTGTATCTGTACAATAGTAGTTGGGGACAGTCGGGTGATTTTCCGAGATTCCAGCTTGTCCCATTTTTCCTATTACGGTAGTTGTATTACCATTTTTATCAACCGTTTGAACGACAGCCGAATGTTCTATATTTTCACCTACATCATATTTCCCGTTACCATTTGTGTCTGTATAATAAATAACTCTGTCTCCTTTTTGATTTGGGGTGCTCGTACCTAGCTGTGTAGCATTCCCATATTATTATCCCATTTGGTAACACCATTTTCAGCAAGATTTGCATTGCGCGGGTCTTTCGGGTCGCCCTGTGAATTTTCACAAGCATAAGAATGGCGGTTATAGGCATTTGTATTTATCGTTCCATCTGAATTTCTAATTGGTGTTGCTGTTCCACTTCGTTCTGATATTGGTTTGTCTTGCCCCGCAACATATGTTGTATCTTTCATTCCCGTCGGATCAATATATTTCAATGGATTATTCGAACAATAATGATACGGAGTCAGCCACGGTCTTTTCTACCAACGGGTCATCTGATAATCGCGCGGATCATATTGATAGGCATGATAGTCATATTGATTCAGACGGTTCATCATGTCATATTCCTTGCCGTTGTATTTGAAGGCTGTGTATCCACCACTGTGTTTGCACATAAGTTTTGTTTAGAATGAATATTGAATTTGCCTATAGTTCTATTTTAGTTCTATTTGCATGATGTCTTACTTGAATAATTAATTATTCCCATACTATCTGTTCTTATTATAATTGTACCGGCAGCTGCATCTCCATTTGATGAATTGGAAACTCTATATTCTGAATTTGGTTTTAATTTAAATAGTTTATTGTCTATTAGCGTATCGTTTCCTCGAGTTATTATATAGTCGTCATCTATCTTTTCTAAACCCAATCTGTTTGAGCCTCTCTTATACTTCTTTGTAGTGATAAAATATAATGATCGATCATCTTCTATATATAGGCTAACGATTTTTGTGCCATTACAAGTTCTTACACATCTGTGGTCACGATCATAATAAATCACATTATCATGACAGGAATAAAAAAATATGACACTTATTATGATAAATCCGACTCGTATGATTTTATTACTTTTCATAATATTTAATATTTTAATACCCAACTAGAACCATTCCAAACGTATGTTCCCTGTTGTAGATTATTGAAATTTCTTACGTTTTGGCTAAATGAATTTGACTTTTTATATGCATCCCACCATTTGTTTATCATTTGCATTATCTGCGAATCATTATTTAAATTAAATACATTTATTAAATAATTGGCTCCAAAGTTTTCATTTACAAATATAAAAAAATCTCTAAACCTTGTTTGCCCTTTGTCAGCTTCTTTTTCCTTAGGACTGTTATTATGTCCCAAATATCTAGCATATTCAAATAGAAAAGATAAAGAATAAGTTATTTCATCTCCACCTGCCTGTACGATATGTTTATTATGTCCAACTTCGTGTGATAATATATCTAGCCATTCATAAATATTTTGTCCATATCCATTGTTCTTATATGCTTTCGGATTATCCGCAAAATAATTCTCTGTTAATGTAATACTCTTGTTATATAAATTGCCTAAAGTAATAGCACCACCACCTTCGTCCGGATCGTAAAGTGGGACAATTCCGTCTCTCATTCTTATTTTAAATGGTATAATATCTTTCAAAGATTGGCCAGATACAAGAGAAAGTAAGTATGCGGCAGGTTCCCTTAATTTATAATATCCTGCATCTTGATATTCTAAAATAGATTTAGGATACAGCCCTGCAGCATCTATCATTCTTATTGGATTATTTGCACAATACACATATGGACTGATGCTATAATATTTCTCTACCAACGGATCCATCGTAGTGAATCTGATAGTAGCCGGATCATACTGACGGGCATGATAGTCATATTGGTTCAAGCCATTCATCATGTCATATTCCTTGCCGTTGTATTTAACGGCTGGGCGTTTGCTGCTGTTGCATCTGCAAAAGAAGTCCCGAAAGGATAATACTGCGTGCTCTGCACCACCGATGCAGCTGCATTGGTCACTATCCGGTTGTTGTCCAGATGGTCAGTTATGTAAAAGTAATAATTTCCCGATTCATAATAACCGCCATCGACTAATTATTCTTTTCAACGTGTTGTTTTCGTAAATAATATTACCTACATAAAATCCGTCGTCTGGCTTTGTGTCAGTGCTGCCGTGTTGATGGTAGAGCTGATAACAGGACTGGTCGAATAGTTCGGATTCCATTTTTGAACGGCTTTCAACTTCTGCCCCGATGCCGAATAGGTATATTCATTACGCCCTTTGGTGGTCTTGTTCTTGATATCCACCATCCGCAGCAGGTTCAGGCTGTTGTAGCTTATCGAAGATATACCTTTGTTTAAGTCCTGCGACATAGCTCCGTTCTTGTTATAAGTGTACTCGGTGGCCACATTGCTGTAATCCTTAAAGTCCATTGATGTATTGAGGGCTATATCGGCTACAGCGTCACTTACGTTCTTCATCTGATTGCCTGTATAGATTATTATCAGGTGCTATATCCTAATCCAAATACTCAAGAAGATATATACAACATTGGCCTTGTGATAGGTATGCTAAGGAGATTCTAGTTTTAGATAGCTAAGATAAAGGGACAACCTAACATGATTCACTTTGGGGTAATAGATCTCGAAGGACGAGGAAAATCCTCCTACGATTACAATTATGGTAAATAATCCAGTATTGTACCTGATGTCAAAGACTTTAAATAATACAATGTAATAAATATCCAGCCGACGAGAAAAACCGCAAATAGAATCGCTATTTTTATATTATTTTTAATCCATTCCTTCTGAAAAATTGAACTTACAATAAATGTTATGAAACAAACCAAAGGCATTAGATAAATGCCTCCCAACAGTATCGCTAAAGGGATCTCTGCTCCTGGAGATCCTTTTATGGCAAACGTTGCAATAACAACTAAAATTATCCACAAAAAAAATATAAGAATTGTCTTTAATATCGGATTCATTGTTTTATTGTTTTATCACTTGTCCATCTACCACTTTATAAGTTTCTTATTATAAGACATTTATGTACTATGTAAAAATTTCTATTCCATGCCCTTGATCTTTATCAGAAGATGTGCCTTGTTGCGCAGCCCGTTTCATTGGCTCATTTCCAGCCCAGAAGTTATTCCTATGGGAATATTGAAATGTTGGTATCCCTTCCACAGCTCTTTGATCTGTTGGTTGAAACGGCGCAAAATCAGCTTCAAACTCTATCATTGATGGGTCATATCCATTCTATAACATATACTATTTCAATGCTTTAATGAAATATTTTGCATATGCACCACCCATACTATGGGTATTTAATAGTCTCTTTTGGGTCTAGCGACCTTAGAATTCGAACAGCTTCCTTTAAGCCCATTTCATACCCTTTATTATATCTATATTTAGCGGACAAATTGAAAACACTACTATCATTCCTCCACTAGAACCATCATAATACAAATGATTAAAATCGTTTAAATGACGCATGACTTTTAAATCGAACTCTCCAGAAGTTATCCAATAACTAGGCTGTACTAAAGGGTCTTTTGTACTTTTTCCAATATGCATGCATTAATAAATATAATAAGCTTTCCATTAGGGTTTATTGCATTAATCGGATTATTACCTACATAGGCATACAGACTGATATTCGGATACTTTTCTTGCAATGAATCCACTGTATTGAACCTGATAACAGCCGGATCATACAGCCGGGCATGATAGTCATATTGATTCAAGCCGTTCATCATGTCATATTCCTTGCCATTGTGGTTGTGCATCCACCTTCATGCTTGCACTTGTCGGCATCCCGAATGGGTAATAATTCGTCTTCTGGACCATATTACCGCTTGCATCGTCTACGATACGGTTGTTACCCAAATGATTCCGTACATAAAAATAGTAAATTTCATTTTCAATATAACTATTATCGATCAGAATTCTTTTCAGCGTACCAGCAAGACCGCCTTGCAAAGGGACCAGTCCTCCTGCATGGATCTTGTTATCGACATAAAAAACCGTTTTATTCTCGATCCATACAATAAGCTGGAATCTCAGGTACCTGTCGGTATGAATGAAACAAACTACATATTGAAACAATTGGACGGGATAATAACTTTTGCTCAGAAAAATAACGTTTTGGTTTTTTTAGTTGTACATCCCAGAAAGATGAAAATGACAGCAGATGAAAAGCCGACATCTCCAAACCTATACGATATAAACGGATCGGCAAACTTTTTTAGTAAAACAGATTTGGGCTGACTGTTTATCGTGGCAGAGCGGAAGACTCTGTTTCGGTAGAAGTACGCAAAGTCAAATTTAGGCATTTGGGTGGCTGTGGTGTGGCTAAATTCGAATATAATTACAACAACGGTAGATATCCAATTATCGGAAATCGTGCCTTAGAATAGAACTATAACAATTTTCTAACTCAGAATAAAAAGCAGCAATTAAAAATAGCTCAGACGGTTTTAGATCTGGACATCCAATCAACAAAAAAAATGGTACGTATCCAAACAGATAAAAACACTATTGTCGAGATAGAAAAAGGTCGGGATGTCGAGCGGATAATTGAATATTATCAACAATCCAGATCAAAAAATCCGTCAGACGAGAGCTATAATTTTGAAATAGATTTAACCTAATTGATGCATAATTATAAAACAGACCAATGGTACACATTGACATTAAACCTCTATCGGTAAACGAAGCATGGCAAGGCAGAAGATTCAAGTCAAAAAAATATGAGGAGTATCAAAACACCCTGCATTGGCTTCTGCCTAAACTAAAAATACCTGATCCACCCTATGAGATTCATTTCAAATTTGGGTTCAGCAATCCGTTATCAGATTGGGATAACCCGGTAAAACCTACTTAGGACATATTAAATAAGAAATATGGATTCAATGATAAACTTATTCGTAAAGCTACCATAGAAATCGAGAGCGTAAAAAAAGGAAAGAATATATCGAGTTTGAAATACTGACTATTGATAAATAATGGTAAGAAGATAGAAGCAGTAAACGCTATATTGCTTATAAATATGGCTTTAACCCATCTAAAAAATAACAGCTGCGTATCTATTTGATATACAGCCATAAAAATAAATCATTTGTGATCCGGTTGAGATCCGGATTTTATCTCATAGCTCATTGTTTTACAGTCGGTAATAAAAAGCCTTTGTAGCTGTGGTAACAGTTGGGTAACGATTTAAAAATATCGCATGCAATTATTTGATTATCAGTTTATTAAAAACAACCCCCTTAAGTAGTTCGGAATTATTCTAATTATGTAACATATTACCACTTGTTTTTCAGCTATTTATATTAAAAAAAGCAAACAGCACCGTCTAAAATTGGCAAAAACACCTTTTTGTCTCATACTGTCTATGTTTTGTGTACCAAACGATATAAGTTCAAATCTAAACATAGATTTAAAAATAATCAAATATATGGAAATAAATATTTTAGTCTTATTTACTATATCTTCATTTGTTTTACTATGAAGCCATCTAGACTTTTTGGCTTTCGTACTATATTGTCATTCTGAGGTACGAAGAATCTCTTTTCAGGAGATGCTTCACTAACGTTCAACGTGACAAAAGAGAATAAAATAGGGTTCATGAACCCTATTTTAAAAAGTCTAGACGATTTCTATGTATATATTACGGATTTAATTGTTTCTATATCTAGATTCTGTTGTATTCTCCATCTTGTATTTATTGGTCCTTTTTTGGGTGTTGTGGTATCCAAAATTGTAATAGAATCAGTCTGTATCCTGTTTAGTTCTTCTATGCAAGGATCACTGATATCCAAAAGTTCCAAAATATAACCAAGACGCTTCGGCACAGATTGCGATCCGAATTTAATAATGTAATTCAGTAACTGGTCATATTTTAATTTATCTTTTGCTATGTAAATGGCTTTTGCTATTTCCACAATGCCTCCACCTCCAGCGTATTCCGCTTTATGAAGGCAATCTATAATTGTCTATTCCAAATCACTGCATAATACTTTATTAAAACTGTCTATCCAGGTCTTCTTATATCCGAAAAAATGTTTTGGATTATGGTATATAAATTGAAATTTAGTTCCTTTAATTTCTACGATAGAAGGTTTTATTTGACGATCAACAACTATTTGCTCTTTAATAGACGGCTGTGTAATGAGATTATGTATTTGCAAAGCCGAATAATACCCGATGTAATAATGTTTTCCTGCCGACGGCTCGGCCAGTAAGTGCCAGTCAGGTATATAGTTTAAAGAATCTTGTTCATAAGGAATGATATAAAATACACCATCTTTCACTCTTAGCAGCAAACCCTCATTGACCATTCTTAAAACTTGTTGGTGAATACTCTTTATATTGGTTTGAGGAAACATTTCGATAACGTCACTATATGTAAACCAATTCTTCTCAATAGAATTGAATTTTCCCAGGATTTACTTGTAGTATGTTTATGCTTTGTATCCATGATATTACATGTATTTATAGTTTTAAAGATAATTAAAATACATTTTTTTATATCTATTTTACTACATATTATATAGTAATATGGATATGAATCATATATTTATTAGATATATTCAAGAAACACTTAAGCAGTGAATGACTAATCAGTCATTACATACTTATATGAGAATGAACAGGATCCTGTAATCTTGAAGAAATTCCTAACCTACTACTGTAAATTAAAAAATACTGATAAAAATATGCCAAGCCAATACCATAGTGAATTGGGTAAAACTGAGAATGACGCATAACTTCTACTTACAACTCTTAAACGAGATGGAAATATGGAAATGGGCTGGTCTGATAAAGCAAAAAGGTTGAGTGGAAGATTCTATTATTATAAGATAGAAGAGAAGCTTTCAGTGCTAATATCAGATAAAAATAACTATTTTTGTAAAAGAGGATGAGTAAAAGATTTAGCAAGAAAGAGGTGTAGTCGCCTCGTTGGTTCATGCCTTTTCTGAGATTCAGTAATACTTTGATTTATTACCTGAACCTTTCAGATTCTTAGGTATAAATCAAAGTATTACTGAAAGTAAACACTCATCCTCTTTTTATTTAAAACCCGTTGGCGGAATTAAATTAGTGCATATTTAATCTGGCCAATGGGTTTATTGTTCATTTTGTTGATATATTGTAATATGGTAAGTGCACTAATCTTACCGATTATTCTAGCAAAT
>JBKECE010000271.1:0-2100 GCA_047974325.1 Dysgonomonas sp.
TGGAGCAGGTGACGAGAATCGAACTCGCATCCCCAGCTTGGAAGGCTGGTGCCCTGACCATTGTGCTACACCTGCGCGAGCCCTCCATGGAAACGTCAGCTTAGGTATGATAGCATGAAATGCACCTACTGTCAAGAAGGAAGTCGGTGTTTTTATGTTTTTTTGCGGATGGGGATAAAATCTCCTTATGCCAGAAGGGAAGGGCTTGCAACTTTTCAAAAAGTGTGTCATAATAAACACCCGGATAAGGCGGGTGCCTTTAAAACTTTAGGCTGCATCCGCGACTGTAAAACGGAATGAGATATGAATTGTTATTAAAATGGCAATGGCGAGTTTGAAATCAACTCCGATTGGTAATTACCCTATCGCCGAAAACCTACATGAATACAGGGTTTGTGCCATCCCGGAAAGCAAGAAAACAGAGCGTATGCGCACAGCTTTTTAAACGAGCAAATAGTCGCTTTTTCGTCGGGAAACCGACTTGAAAACATATGGAGAAGTATCGAAGTGGTCATAACGAGAACGACTCGAAATCGTTTGATCGTCTTAAAAACGGTCCGTGGGTTCGAATCCCACCTTCTCCGCCAACGGGCTTTGCCCACTAAAAAGAGCTGTCTGTGGACAGCTCTTTTTTGCATATGAAACATAATAGCATGGAGTTGGAATTATTCCTCTTCTATGCTTTTTTTGTTTTCTGGTGATATGGATAATACCTTAAAATCCGGTTCAGGCTGGCTGATGTACAGCTCCTCGCACTCCTGCTGTGCCGTGATCAAAATATTGACAGCCTCTTCTGAGGCCCGAAACATCTTGAGATACATCTCTTTATAGTCTGACATAAGCAATTCCTCCGTTAAACATAGTTTGAATGCGATTTATATCTATTTTTGTATTGTAGCATAAAAACAATCTAAAATAAATATATATTAAATTTATTTTGAGGTGATTATATGGCTACAAAAAGTCTTTCTATTCGGATTGATGATGAATTGTTAAACAAGCTACATGTTGTAGCAGACTATGAGGGAAGGTCTGCAAACAGCCAAATCCTCATTCTTATTCGAAATTGTGTCGAAGAATATGAAAAAACACATGGGTCAATCGATAAGGGTAGCAAATAAAAGATCAACATTTTGAAATTATTACAGCGACATAGTGCCCCCATGCCGCTGTTTTTCTGTTCTTTCATAAATTTCTCTACCAAATCTTGATGGAGCATTGATTTTTGTACAATGTCCTGCTTGCCTTTAGATGAAGGAAAAGCAGCAAGCAATTCCTTCGATACGCAGTTTCTTCCGAAGGAAAAGCTGAAGCTGCCGGGACAACTGTTCTAATCGAAAAAGAGAAAGCAAGGGCGCCTGCCAATTTAGCAGGTGCCCTTGTTATAGGTGCAATTGTGATCTGTGATAACCTGTGCTATGATGAAAAAAGAACAAATACAAGTTGTATTGTAAAAAAGAGGTATTCCCATGATTTTTACAAAATTTCAAATCCACAATATCCCGACTATTCTGTATGGTGAGCCTTGTGACCGGGTCTGGCTGTTTGTCCACGGCAAGTGCGGATATAAAGAAGAGGCGGAAGCCTTTGCGGAAAGCGCTTGCCTCAAGGGTGTTCAGGTTCTGGCTATCGACCTGCCCGAACATGGCGAGCGGAAAGCGGTTACCGGTTTTGACCCGTGGTACGTGGTGCCGGAGCTGCAGAGGGTAATGACATATCTCCACCAACATTGGGCGTACGTTTCCCTTCGCGCCAACAGTATTGGGGCGTGGTTTTCGATGCTGGCTTTTGCCGATACGCCGCCGGAACAGGCACTGTTTGTTTCGCCTGTACTGGATATGGAAAAGCTGATTCGAAACATGATGCTCTGGGCATCGGTCGACGAAGAAAGTTTAGAGCGGGAGGGCGAAATCCTTACCGACTTTGGCGAAACGCTCTCTTGGGACTATCTCCAATATGCAAAAGCGCACCCTATCACAAAATGGGCTACCCCAACCTCCATTTTGTATGCCGGTCAGGATACTCTGACCAACCGGGGTACGGTGGATACTTTTGTCAGCCGGTTTGGCTGTGAACTCACTGTTATGGAAAATGGCGAGC
>JBKECE010000083.1:0-11250 GCA_047974325.1 Dysgonomonas sp.
ATGTCGCGAATGTCGTCCCCGGATTGGTATTCACGATCTTCCGAAAAAGCCATACCCCGACCTTTAAAGGCATAATGCTATTGTCCGGCAAAAATGTTTTGCGACAATCCTTTCGTCTTAATTTCAATTTGGCGTACTTTTTTTAATAATTCGCTAGTTTCCATAATTAATGACCAGAATGCGGTTTGTTTCAGTTAATTGAGAGTGTATTCTTCCAGATTCGGATTAAGGCACTTCGATCTTGTTTATGATGTCGCTGATGATTTCTTCCGAGGTCACATTGTTGGCTTCCGCTTCGTATGTCAGACCAATCCGGTGGCGCAGAACATCAAAGCATACGGCTCTCACGTCTTCGGGGATCACATAGCCTCTGCGTTTGATGAATGCGTAAGCGCGTGAAGCTAAAGCCAAATTGATTGATGCACGGGGTGATGCTCCAAATCCGATCATTCCTTTCAGGTCATCTAAGCCGTTTTCGGCAGGAAAACGTGTAGCAAAAACGATGTCAATGATGTATTTCTCTATCTTTTCGTCCAGATAAACTTCTTTGACAACTTTTCGTGCGTCCAGTATTTCGTCGGCTTTCAGCACAGGTATTATTTTTCCGTATCCTTCCGATATGTTTTGGCGCAATATCAGTTGTTCTTCTTCTTTTTTTGGATAGTCTATCACCACTTTGAGCATGAAACGGTCTACTTGCGCTTCCGGTAGTGGATATGTTCCTTCTTGTTCAATCGGGTTTTGGGTTGCCATCACCAGAAATGGCTTTGGCAGTGGGTATGTTTTTTCTCCAATCGTTACCTGACGTTCCTGCATGGCTTCCAAGAGTGCACTTTGCACTTTAGCCGGAGCACGGTTTATTTCATCGGCCAAAACGAAATTTGCGAATATCGGTCCGTGTTTTATTATAAATTCTTCCGTTTTCTGACTGTATATCAGAGTTCCAACTACGTCGGCAGGCAATAGGTCTGGCGTAAACTGGATTCTGTTGTATTTGGCATCGATGAGTGAGGCCAATGTTTTTATAGCCAGTGTTTTTGCTAGTCCGGGAACACCCTCAAGCAAGATATGACCGTCTGATAACAGTCCTATCAATAAGGATTCGACAAGGTGTTTCTGCCCTACAATAACCTTGTCCATTCCGTTTGTAATTGCATTCACGAACGTACTTTTCTGCTCTATCCGTTCATTTAGTTCTCTAATATCAACTTGAGCCATAAAAATTTACTTATTACTTGATGTTATGTTTTGATTATTATTTTAGCTAGACAAAAATAGATATGTTAAATCTGAAAACGGCTATTTTGCAGTTAAAAATAATTAAGGTAAATAGAAAAAAGAGAGGAATCTAACAATTCAACTCTCTTTTTTTAAACTCATATGATCAGGGTATTATTATCCGCATTTAGAGGCTCCACAGTTTGTGCATTTGAGGCATCCTTCTTGGTAGACCAGTGTCTCCTGTTCACACACAGGGCATTTCTGTCCTTTTATTTCGGAACCGTTGGGTAGGTATTTTTTCAAAGCCCGTTCAACTCCGTTTTTCCATGTGTTGATCGTTTCGCTGTCCAGTTCTAGTCCTTGCACCAGTTTGATCACTTGATCGATGGGCATTCCATAACGTAGCACACCTGAGATCAGTTTGGCATAATTCCAAAACTCAGGATTGAATTTGCTGTTCAGTCCTTCGACGGTGGTTTTGTAGCCGCGTTTGTTTTTGAACTGAAAATCGTAAGACCGCTCTCCATTTTCTTGCACTCTTTTGATGATGAGCCCATGATTCACATTTTTAGGAAGGAGTAATCCTTCATCATCGTCAGCAATACCTGTGAATATTTCATAAGGACGACCATCCAATATACCGATGAAAGCAATCCATTTGTCCTTGTTGTTTTGGAACCTGATCACATCGGCTTCCAGTTCTATAGGACGTCTTTGCACGATGTTGGGTCGTTCATAGCAGTCACCGCACTCTTCTTCCTTTTTCTTTTTCTTATCGTCAGCCGCAATGAGGACGCCTGCGCGTGAGCCGTCGCGATAGATGGTGCAACCCTTGCAGCCGCTTTTCCATGCTTCTATATATAATGTGTTCACGAGGTCTTCCGATGCACTCTCCGGTAGATTGACAGTTACGCTGATCGAGTGATCGACCCATTGTTGCACACGTCCTTGCATCTTCACTTTCTGAAGCCAGTCCACATCGTTTGAGGTGGCTTTGTAGTACGGTGATTTGGCAACCAGATCGTCAATTTCTTCGCTTGTATACCTTTTGGCGGTTGGATATCCGTTGGCTTCCATCCATGTCACAAATTTATGATGGAAAACAATATATTCTTCCCATGAGTCTCCGTTTTCATCGACAAAGTCGATTTTGACTTGTGTGTCGTTCGGATTCACTTTGCGTCTGCGTTTGTAGACCGGTAGGAATACTGGTTCTATGCCGGATGTGGATTGTGTCATCAAGCTTGTGGTTCCTGTGGGAGCTATTGTGAGGCAGGCAATATTCCTGCGACCATACTTTTTCATTTCCTCAGAGATTTCAGGGTCGGCTGCGATGAGGCGTTTGATGAAAGGGTTGTTTTTTTCTCTCTCGATATCGAATACTTCAAATGCCCCTCTTTCCTTTGCCAAATCTATTGATGACCTGTATGCCGCCAGAGCCAGAACTTTTTGTACTTCTTCAGCTAAAGAGGTGGCTTCTTCCGTGCCATATCGCAAATTCATGGCGGCAATCATATCGCCTTCGGCTGTGATGCCTACGCCAGTGCGCCTACCTTGTAATGTTTTTTTGCGGATCTTTTCCCACAAATTCCTTTCAGTCAGTTTGACTTCTTCCAATTCGGGATCTTCGTCGATTTTACTCAGAATTAAATCAATCTTTTCAGTTTCAAGGTCGATGATATCGTCCATAATTCGTTGAGCCAAAGCAACGTGTTTCTTGAATAGATCAAAATCAAAATAGGCATCAGTTTTGAATGGATTGACAACGTACGAATAGAGATTGATTGCTAATAGTCGGCAGCTATCATATGGGCAGAGAGGTATTTCTCCGCAAGGATTTGTTGAAACGGTGCGGAATCCCAGATCGGCATAACAATCGGGAACGGATTCTCTCAATATTGTATCCCAGAAGAGAACGCCCGGTTCGGCCGATTTCCATGCGTTATGAACTATTTTGCGCCACAAGGCATTTGCATCTATTTCTTTAGTGAAGGTAGGGTTGCTGGATGTGACTGGGTATTGCTGTACATAACTCTTGCCATCAACAACAGATTGCATGAAATCGTCGTCTATTTTGACAGAGACATTTGCTCCGGTAACTTTCCCTTGTTCTAGTTTTGCATCTATAAACGATTCTGCATCAGGGTGTTTTATGGATACACTCAGCATCAAAGCTCCACGTCTGCCGTCTTGTGCTACTTCGCGCGTAGAATTCGAATACCGTTCCATAAACGGAACCAATCCGGTTGATGTAAGTGCAGAGTTCTTAACGGGAGAGCCTTTGGGGCGAATGTGCGACAGATCGTGACCAACACCACCACGACGTTTCATGAGCTGGACTTGTTCTTCGTCAATGTGTATGATTGCACCATACGAATCGGCGGGGCCGTCAATACCTATTACGAAGCAATTTGAAAGTGAGGCTATCTGAAAATTGTTACCGATTCCGGTCATAGGACTTCCCTGTGGAACGATGTATTTGAATCGGTCAAACAGGTCGAATAACTCTTTGTCTGTGATGGGATTGTTATAATTTTTCTCCACACGGGCTATTTCTTTTGCCAAACGCCAGTGCATATCGGTCGGAGTTTCTTCATAAATATTTCCAGCTGCGTCTTTCAGCGCATATTTATTTACCCATACTTTAGCTGCCAACTCATCGCCTTCGAAATATTTCAATGTAGCTTCATACGCTTCATCAAAATTGTAAATTTTCTGCTTCATGTCTATAGTGCTTTATTGAAAACTTTTTGATTTTTTTTAAGAATGTTTTAGGTTTAAAAAAGCTTGTATTGTTCTTGTTTATTTACAAGCACAATGTTACAAATTTCTTTTCTAATATAACAAATAATAATGTTGTATGTTTTCAACAAAAGTAAAAGTTTTCCAAAATAAAATTTATAACATTGATAATAAGAAAATTAATTTTTAAATAAATGATAAAAGTTTTCCAAAATAAAAAAGTGTATATAATTGTATTTGTGAAAAAAATATTTATGTAGAGAAAATAATAAATAAAAAAACAGGACAAAATTATTGCTTTTTAAATAAAACACTGTTATCTTAAAGGCTCTTTTTTTTAACTTTTGGATGAGCATAATGCAGCATTTTCCTTTTCCGATTAGTTTTGCATCATCTTTCAAACAAGTATTCATATAATATTGTGATTTAGGCGTGAATAAATAGTTTTTTATGGCTGATAGATTTACGTATCCCTAAATATTTTTATAACTTTGCATCGCGAAACGAGAAAAGATCGTAATTGGCTGGGAAACAATTATCAAGAATATATAAATAACTAATCAAGAGAATGGCTTTGAAATTTATGACCGCTGAGGAAGCGGCTAGTCTTATCAACAATGATGACAATGTAGGTTTTAGTGGTTTTACACATGCTGGATGCCCAAAAGTTGTGCCGGGCGAGATTGCTAAAAGAGCAGTTGCCGAACATGAAAAAGGAAACCCTTTCAAGATTGGAATGTTTACGGGAGCTTCCACCGGCGATAGACTTGACGGAGAACTGGCAAGAGCCCATGCAATTAAATTTCGCACACCTTACCAAACAAATAAAGATCTTAGAAATGCGATCAATACGGAAGAGGTGAAATATTTTGATATGCACCTTTCGCAGTTGGCACAGGAAATAAGATATGGTTTTTTAGGAAAAGTTGATGTTGCCATAATCGAGGCATGTGATGTTACGGCAGACGGTGAAATTGTCCCCACTTGTGGAGTTGGTATTTCTCCTACAATTGCGCGTTTGGCTAAAACTGTCATCGTGGAGCTGAACGAATGGAATCCGAAGGAAATGCGCGGTATGCACGATATATTTGAATTACAAGATCCTCCTTACCGCAAAGAAATTCAGATTTATGATGTTAAAGACAGAATAGGCATACCTTATATAAAAATAGACCCAAGTAAAATTATCGTTGTTAAAACAAATGTGCCGAATGAAGGTGGTCATTTCACGCCAGTGGATGATGTTACAGCTCAGATAGGAAACAATGTGGCCAATTTTTTTATCAATGAGATGAAAGAAGGTCGTATGCCTAAAACATTCCTGCCCATACAGTCAGGAGTGGGTAATATTGCCAATGCGGTTTTGGCTGCGATGGGTGACAGCAAGGAAATTCCCGATTTTGAGGTCTACACAGAAGTTATACAGGATGCTGTCATTGATTTAATGGAAACGGGACGTATCAAGTTTGCAAGTGGTTGTTCACTGACTGTGAGCAATGAGGCAATACAAAAAGTATATTCAAAACTCGATTTCTTCAAAGAAAGGATCGTTCTTCGTCCTTCAGAAATATCAAACAATCCGGGACTTGTTCGTCGTCTGGGTGTAATTGCTATTAACACAGCGCTCGAAGCCGATATTTTCGGAAACATTAACTCGACACATGTTCTGGGAAGCAAAATGATGAATGGAATTGGTGGTTCGGGCGATTTCACAAGAAGTTCTTATGTATCCATCTTTGTAACACCTTCTGTTGCAAAAAATGGTGATATCAGTGCTTTTGTTCCGTTTGTTTCACATATCGACCATAGCGAGCACTCGGTGAAAATTCTGATCTCGGAATATGGTATTGCAGACTTGCGAGGCAAAGCACCGAGAGAACGTGCCGAGTGTATAATAGAAAATTGTGTGCATCCGGATTATCGTCCATTGCTCAGAGAATATTTGGCTTCGTGCAAAGTAGGACACACTCCTATAAATATGTATAAGGCATTCTCTTTCCATGAGGCTTTTATGGAAACAGGAAGCATGAAGAATGCAAAGATTTGATTGTAAAAAAAACGATATAATTGTAAAACAAAAACAGCAGCCTTTTGAAAGTGTATATCTTTCGGAGCTGCTGTTTTTGTTTTGTCTGTGTCAGGTGGAGATTCTGTTCTTTTTATTGATGCTCATCAAAGATACTGCCATATCGATGATATTCGTGTGCGATGCTTTGTTCTTTAAGATAGTGCAACAACTCTACACGACCTTCGGCCACGGCCGGTTCGGTTGCAATATGTGTACCTAAACGTGCAGCTTCGGCATACACTTCGTCTGATAAATTACCCGATGTGGAACGGATACGCTCAAAAGATTTTATTCTTTCTACAAAATCTTCTTCATTTTCTCCAACAAATGTTATGCCCGGAAGGGAAATGATACTTTCTTTGAGACTTTTATACTTCTCGTCATTTTTGCTGATGCTCACTGTGAGTAATGTATTGGCTATGACCGATGCCAGAACTACGAGTAAAATATCGCATATATCATCTCCTTCGCTGATTCGCAAAGCACAATTTTTGAGTGGAATGTAACGGAATATATTGGATTCGCCATATATGTTATTAATATCTTTTGCTTGCGAGAATTCATCGTTCCAAGCCTTTCGATAGCTACTGAACGCATAATTCAGTCTATTTTTGCATTTGGCTTCTGCAAAAAGTTTACTCAGTGGTAAATCTATTGCCGCAGCTGTGGCAGGAAGCAGGCTTTCGGAAAACTTCACAAAACAGGAAACATAGTTAGAACCTCCGGCTTTTGTGCCACCACCAAAAGCGGAACGTTTCATTCCTCCAAATGGTTGTCTGTTCACAATTGCTCCGGTGATGCCTCTGTTTATGTAGAGGTTGCCGGCTTCAATGCTGTTTGTCCAGTAATTTATTTCGTCCTCATCAATGCTTTGTAATCCTGCGGTGAGTCCATATTCGGACGAATTGGCGAACTGTATGCCTTGTTTCAGATTATCAATGCAAACCACTGATAATAACGGTGCGAACAACTCGGTGCGGAATGTATAGCTGTCTGGCTTCACGCCCCATTTCACACAGGGCTTAAGGATATATTTTTTATCGTCCAGAAATTCGGGTGCAACAAGCCACGTTTCGCCCGGTTCGAGATGTTCTATTGCATGGAGCAGTTTTTCATTGTTGTTGTCGATCATCGGTCCAACTATGTTTTGAGGTTCCCATACGCTACCGCATTGTATGCTCATCACAGCATCTTTTAGCTTGGTTTTGAAATTTTCATCTTCATATATTTCTTTTGCAACGAGAAGCAGTGAACAGGCAGAGCATTTTTGTCCGGCATTGCTGAATGCTGATGAGACGACATTGAGTATGGCGTGATCCTGATCGCCTTTTCCGGTGAGGATGATCGCGTTTTTTCCGCCGGTTTCGGCAGATAAAGCACCCCTTGGGTTTGCCTTGAGCAAGTTGAATGCAGTATCCGTTCCTCCGGTTAGGATAACGTGCTTGATTGCAGGGTGAGAAGTCAGATAGTTGAGTGAAGTCCGCTCAGCGGGACTTACCACTTGCAGGGCATCTTTCGGAATTCCGGCTTCCCAGAAGCATTGAGCAAACATCCACGCCACAGGCAAAGCCATTGTTGCTGGTTTCAGGATGACGGTGTTTCCTCCAGCCAGGGCAGCAGCGACACCACCAACAGGTATAGCAAATGGGAAATTCCAGGGTGGAATGACAAGAACGATGCCTTTTGGGGTGAACGACACGCCTTTCAGTTCAGCAAACTTTTTGAGTGATATGGGATAGAAACGACAAAAATCGATACCTTCCGATATTTCGACATCGCCTTCCATGAACGTTTTGCCCGTGATTGCAGACATGCAGCCAATAAGGTCGCCACGTTTGGCTCCAAGATTTTCTGCCACCTGATGTAATACTTTGTTTCGGTGTTCGAGGGTGGTCTTGCGCCATCCAGACTGGTCAGCCTCAGCGATTGAGATGATCTCTTTTACCTGTTCGGCAGATGACAGATTTGCCTCACAGAAGCAGAATTTGTCATTGCGACTACGGTCAAAATATTGTTTCTTGTCAGCCGTGGTTACTTCCTGTTCCCCGATCTGAACGGGAACGATAAAATTGCTGCTATTCACATCGTTTTGCCAATGTTTGAGCTTAGCTAGTGCCCAATTACGATTTTGTTCCAGATCAAGATCGGTGTCGGGTTCATTCCTAAACTTATTGATATGAATATCGGCAGCGATAGGGGTTTGTTCTCTGTTTTGTTTGCGGAAGATTGTTGGTTTAATCTTATCTTTCAGGTTATAGGCTTCTATGAACTGATGTGATAGGAATTCCCATTCTTTGCTGTCGGCTTTTAGGTTGAATACATAACTCAGAAAATTCTCTTTACCGGTGTTTTCATCCAATCGTCTCACCAGATATGAGATTGCATTGAGAAAATGCTCCTTTTTGACAACAGGTGTATACAATATAATTTGTTTGTCGAGACTGCGCATAACGCGGGGAAGATGGTTTGCCATACCTTCCAGCATTTCGAAAGTGATGCAATCCGTCACCTTGTTCTGCTCGCTGAGGAGGTAGGCATATCCAATCGTGAAAAAGTTATGTGATGCCACCCCTATATGCAATGCTTTTGCATTTTCGGGTTGCAGGGCGATGTCCAAAATGTGCAGATAGTTTGCATCTACTTCGGTTTTTGATGGAAGTACGGGATTTGGCCAACCTTTGGATGATGAAACGATACTTTCCATTTGCAGGTTTGCACCTTTCACCAATCGCATTTTTAGTGGAGCACCACCTTCAGCAACGCGTTTTTTTGCAAAGTCGAGCAATCTTTTCTGGAACAGTCCGGCATCGGGCAGATAAGCCTGTACCACAATGCCTGCCGTGTAGTCTTTGAACTGTGGCAGTGACAAAACAGAGATGAACACATCGAGTGTCAACTCCGTATCTTTATATTCTTCCATGTCCAGATTCACGAATTTGGGCTGCTTATTGCCCTGTGCATCGGTGTAGGGATAATCTATGGCTTGTTGGTATATTTTCGCGATCCGGCGGCACAGCTCAGCTTTGCTGAGATCATAACTAAGGGGATGTATTTGCGCGTATATGCCCGATATTTTTATAGATATATAGTTGATGTCGGGTTCTTTAAGTGCATCCAGATAGTGTTGATATCGATGATCGGCTTCGTTGTTGCCCAAAACCACTTCGCCCAAAAGGTTAACATTCTGTCCAATGTTGTGGTTCCATCTGTCGGAGAGATGTTTGGTGAGCGGTGGACGTTCTTCCGATATGATTATTTTGCTTGTTTCTTTTTTTAGCCTGCTCTTGAAGATTGGAACGGCTATATTGTCGAATTTGTAGCCGAAAATTGTGAACATCTTCAGCATTGCCTGATCGATTGGGTTGAAATAATCCGGCACACCATATCGATCGATCAGTTTTTTCAGGCGTTTTGCTAATTTCTTATTATCTTTTATTTGGGACGATTCGTCCAGCATTTTGGAGAGAAGTGTCTTGTTTTCTGCTTTTTGGATCAGCGAGGCAAATTTGATTTGTTCTTTAAGCTCGTCACGAGTAATTTCTTTTTCTGCTTTGTCTAAAAAATCTTTTGCCCAGAAGAGGACTTCGTTTATTGTGATATTATTCATACAAAAAGACGTTAGCTAGATTGTGGTTATTTTTTGACGAAAGATACAATAAAGTATCCGAATTAGGATAAAAACAAGATGATAAAATAGCCACTGAAGGTATATAATTTGTGAGTATTGTAAAAAAACGAGATTCGTGTAAATAAATTTTTGCTGTTATCTTTGCAGCAGTAAATAAAATAAAACAAAATGGTATGCAAACATATTCAGGCGTAGTTTTCGATTTTAACGGAACGCTCTATTGGGACACTAAACTACACAATCTGGCATGGGATGAATTTTTGGATAAATATGGTATCACTTTGTCGGACGAAGATAAATTCAGAACAATGCATGGAAAAAATAATAGGGACATTTTTTTTACGCTTTTCGGTAGTGATCTCTCGGACGAAAAGGTCGAGCAATTTAATCAGGATAAGGAACTTCTCTATCAGGAACTTTGTTTGCAAACTTCTATGCAGTTAGCTCCGGGTGTGGAATCTTTTTTTGGGTTTCTGAAAGAAAAGAATATTCCATTCACAATTGCTACTGCTTCGAGCAAGATCAATGTAGATTTCTATTTTGAGCATTTGGGGCTTTCGCGCTGGTTCAACTATGACAAGGTAGTGTATAATAATGGGCAGATTAAAGGGAAACCCGATCCTGAGATCTATCAGATTGCTATGTCTGTTATTGGAAAAAATCCGGCGGAGGTTGTTGTCTTTGAAGATGCCATAGCAGGATTGGAAGCTGCCCGGAATGCAAAGGCAGGCAACATCATTATTGTGGATTCTAATGATGATGATTATTCCGGCTGGGAAAAGCATCAGATCATTCACAACTTTGACGAAGTGGACAGGAGCATGTTTTGCCCTCTAGACACACGATTGTGATGTTACAGTTTATCTTCCGGCAGATAATCCCTATCTATCGCCAGAATGACATTCCCTTTTTTTCTGCAATTTTATAATTGTTGGTATTGAACGAAAAGAGGCTGGCCGATTTGACTCCTTTCTTTTTGCTTTTTTCTTCGAGTTTAGAGACCAACCCGGTGGAGAGTATTTTTCTCTGAAAATTGCGCCGATCCAATTTTTCGCCTATAATGGCTTCATAAATGAGCCTCAGGCTCGACATTGTGAAGCGTTCAGGCAGCAATTCATATCCAATGGGTAGGCTACCCATTTGTGACCGGATGGAGGATATTGCCGTTTCGATGATGGTTTTATGATCTGCATACAGAGCAGGAAGTTCGTCGAGCATCACCCAATCCGATAGTTCATGTTCAGTGGGTTGTATTATAACTTTTGCACTTTCTACCAGTGAGTAGTAGCTCATGCTGACAAAGCGTTCGAGCAACCAGTGTTTTTTCCCATCTGTTTCGAGAGGAATATCATTTTTGATCAGCACTTGCTTCACCAAGTCATAGTTGATCCGAGACTTCGCTCCAAAGAGGTGACATTGTCTCAGATAGATGCGGTCGAGTCCTGTCCGGCTCTTCAATATACGGATGGCTGCGTCGTCCACGTCTTCGTCTTTTAAGACAAAGCCTCCGGGCAGCATCCAAAAATCATTGTCTCTATATTTATTGAGCAAAACCTTGAGTTTTCCATCATGAAAGCCAAATATGACGCAA
>JBKECE010000140.1:0-25037 GCA_047974325.1 Dysgonomonas sp.
GGATGGACGTGAACAAACCATCAGCTTTTGGGCAAAATCAGCATCGTACCAATCAGAACAAGTGGTTGTCTATTATTCAACTACAGACAAACATCCTGATAGTTTTATAAAAATTAGCGAAGGAAACAGTGTATTCGTTCATGAAGGCTGGCAGAAATATGAATATACCTTACCTGAAGGTGCTAAGTATTTTGCTGTGCGGTATGTTTCGATATCTATCCTCTTGTTTGTTGATGACATCACATACAATACATATAGTGGAGCGAAAGAAGAATTGAATGTGATTGGATATAATATCTATAAGGATGGAGCTAAATTGAATGATGAGGTATTGACAAATAATTCATTTACAGATAATACTTTTACTGAAGGTGACAAATATACCGTAACAGTAGTTTACGACAAAGGTGAATCTGGTTTATCTGAGGAATGTATTCCTACCTATAATTTAGGTATTCACAGTGATTCAAAAACAATTACGGTTTATTCAACTGACAAGAATATTGTTATTGATGGCGCTGAAGGAAAATCTGTCACAATCTATAGTATAGATGGTAAAATAACTAAAAAATTGAATGTCCAATCTTACTCAACATCAATTCCTGCCGAACGAGGTGTATATATTGTAGCTATAGGCAATCAGAAATCGAAAGTTATAGTGAAGTAAAAAATAATTCTCATTTGTGTGTATGAAAAACTACAAGTCGGAAGGCTTGTAGTTTTTTTGTTTATGCCTATTATATTATGATTATTTTTTTACAAAATCTTTGGGCAACATTCCAAACTGCTTTTTGAAGGCTTTGGAGAAATAGGAAGTGGAAGAGAATCCCACCAGATAGCAGACCTCATTTATTTTGTATTCTCCTTCTTGTAATATTTCGGCAGCTTTTTTCAGGCGAACTATTTTTATGAAATCATTGGGTGAAAATTCTGATATTCCTTTGATTTTTCGCAGAAGGCTGGATCGGCTCATAGACATTGCCGAAGCAAGCTTATCTACATGAAAATCGGGATCTGAAATATTTTTTAGGATAACATCGTTCAGTTTATTTAAGAATATTTCGTCCGCTTTGTTCAGTGCAATACTTCCGGTTTGGAGGAATGGTGAACTGGCGAAGGCTTCTTTTATTTTCATTCTGTTATTGAGTAGATTAGATATCTGTGCATACAGATAATCTAGCGAGAATGGTTTTTCTATGTAGGCATCAGCGCCAGAATCCAAACCTTCAATCTTATTTAAAACACTGTTCCTTGCAGTGAGCAGTATGACTGGAATGTGGCTGTAGTCAACATTTTGTTTTATCTCGTGGCATAGTTCCAGCCCATCCATTTGAGGCATCATTATGTCTGTGATAACAATGCTTATGATCTCTTTTTCTAAAACTTTGAGGGCTTCTATTCCATTCTTTGCATAAAATACGGAATATCGTCTTTTCAATTTGTCTAGTATGAAAGCGAGGAGTTCGTCGTCGTCTTCCACAATCAACACATTTTCTTTATGAACGAACACGGCTGGTTGCTCGTTACTGAGCTCTATGGATTCGGCTTCAGGTGTATCTTCTTGTAGAAGAAACGAATTATTTTGATGTATCGGTATTGATAACAAAAAAGAATTTATGTTTTTCCTTGATTTATCTAAAATGAGTTTACCCTCATGTAATTCGGCTAATGAACGGGCAAGGGCTAGACCGATGCCCGATCCGTTTTTCGAGACTTCTTTGTTGTGTTCTTTTATCTGATAAAAAGGTTCAAATATTTTGTCGCTGAACTCTTCAGGAATTATGTTCCCATCGCTGTCTACTCGGATAAAGAACTGATTGCCGGACTCATTGAGTGATACGTCTATCTGGCTTTTTGCATACTTTATTGCATTGGTGAATAGATTGCTGATGATTTTAGTTAATGCCTCTCTGTCTACATCTGCAAAGATTTTTTCATCGGGCAGATGCAGAGACATCTCCAGCGACCGTTGTTTGGCAACTAAACAAAATCTGTTGTGTATTCCTGTTATCAATTCAGAAATATCAGAATGAACAAAGGCAATGCTGAATGCCTTAGATTCGGTTTTCCGGAAATCCATTAACTGATTTATCAGTAATAATAGTCTGTCTGTATTTTTTTGCATCACGTCCAGATTATTGTTCAACTCTTCTTTACTCACATCATTCTTCAGAATATAATCCAATGGGCTTTTAATTAGAGTGAGAGGAGTTCTCACTTCATGTGCAATGTTGGTGAAGAAATCAATTTTGTTGTTGAATAGCTCCGCTTCTTTTCCTTTTTCGAACAAAATCTTGTCATTCTCGGCCTTTTTTTTCACTCTCTTATTTTGAGTGATTACTATATAGATGACCAGAGCAATGGTCATGGCGATATAGAATATATAGGCGATATTTGTTTTCCAGAAAGGAGGCATTATCTTTATATTTAGATTTTCATAGTTTTCATTCCAGACGCCATCATTATTAGATGCTTTGATCTGAAATTGATAATCACCGGGTGGCAGATTGGAATATATGATTGTTTGAGCTCTGTCTAAATATACCCAATCGTTTTCCAAACCAACCATTTTATATGCATATTTATTTTGTTCAGGAGCTGAAAAACTGAGTGCTGCAAAATCTATGCTGAAAGATGACATATTATGTTTCAGGGTGATACTTTTGGACTGATCAACAATTCTTTCAGAAAAAGTTTTGTCACCATTCAATATCTTGAAATCAGTAATTGCTATAGGCGGAATGTAATCGTTAGGCACAAAAGCATCGGGATAGAAAGCTATCAGTCCGTTTATGCCACCAAAATATAGCTTCCCTGTTTTGTCTTTATATCCCGATTTGTAGTTAAACTGATTGCACAACAATCCATTACCTGTGTTGAATTGTTGGATGGCCTTTGTTTGTGGATTAAACTTCATTAGACCGGAATTACTGGATAACCAAAGATTGCCGGAATTGTCTTCTAGAATCTTATAGACAACATCACTTTTTAACCCGTCTCTCAGTCCATAGGTCTGAAAATTGTCAGTGGTTTCTCTATAAACACATATACCGCCGGATTCGCCTGTGAACCACATTTGTTTTTTACTGTCTTCAAATAGGCTGGTTATTTTATAATGACAAATTGATTTTGGATCTGTGTCGGAATGTATATAGTTTTTAAATTCCTTGGTTCTTGGATTGAAGCGAAAAGCTCCGGCATTGTAGGTTGCAAACCAGATATTTCCTTTGCTGTCTTCCAAAATATCAGAAATAAAATGCTTACCTAGTTCGGGCAACCGGATGAATTGTTCATTTTGCCTGTCAAAACGGAAAGCTCCACTGGAAGTGCCAATCCAAATATTGCCTTCCCGGTCGCGGCTCAAAGCAAACACGTCATTGTTGTCCAGCGAGTAAGGTGCTGCACTTTTGGCATAGTGTTTTATCACCTTCCGTGTGTTTATGTCCAATATATTGATTCCATTGTTGAAGAGCCCAATCCACAACCTGTCACCATCCAGAATGACATCATGTACATTGTGGTAGCTGATGCCGTTAGCGTTGGAGAAGAAATGCTCGAAGCTATTGTTTTTGCTGTCGTATCTGTTGAGTCCGGCATCTTCTGTGCCAATCCATAAGTTACCGTTATTGTCCTCGCAAATGCCGCTGATTCGTTCTCCACTTATTGAATTCTGTCCAAAAACAGGATAAAACTTTTCAAAAAAATTATATTGTTTGGGGATATAATTCACTCCTCCAAAATAAGTGCCAATCCAGATGCCTCCTTCCCTATCTTTGTAGATAGAATATATAGCGTTGTCAGACAATGAAAATTTATCGTTTATGTTTTGTGTAATATGTTTTGTGTTTCTTGTCACCGGATCCAAAATGTATAACCCTGATTCCGTGCCAATCCAGATCTCAGAATCTATATTTGCAATGCTTCTGACGAAAAGGTGGGATAAATCATCTTTGCCGGCAGAGTTTATAGAGGATATTCCTCCTGTAATTTTGTTTAGCAGACCGATACCTCCATTGATGCTCCCTGTTACGATGTAGTTATTTTGGAAACCTGTCAGTTGAGAAAAATTTATTTTCAGAAAAGATTCTTCGAGATTGCTGTTCACTACATCTTCAAAATTATTTGTGTTCTTATTCAAATATTTGCGGATGCCCAACCCATGCATACAGACCCAAACTTGGTCATCATTGTCTATGTAGATGGACCAAGTGTGGGCATCTTCATTTTTTGTATACATATCATAGAGCTTTTGTTGCTGTGCAGAGTATTTGTAAAGTCTATCTGCTGCAAACCAGATATTTCCTTTCTTGTCAGCTTTAATATCTAAAACAGGTACATTGATCTTTCGCCCGCTGTCAGATATTACATCAAAGTGAGAAAAACTATCTGTGATGGGATTATATATGTATATACCTCGATCTGTCCCTACCCATATTTTTCCATCTGTATGCTCATACAGATGCCAAATCATATTGTTTCCTAACGAAGATGCGTTGTCATATATTTTTTTGTATACTTTGATAGTGTTTCCGTCGTATCTATTGAGACCGTCCTTTGTACCAAACCACATGAAACCTCTTTTGTCTTGTAAGATACAGAGAACGGTGTTTTGAGAGAGTTCGTTCTCTATAGTAATATGTTTGAAGTAATAATCGAAAATTTTAGCTGATGCTTGATTGTTTGTCACAACAAGATACAGGATGATGAGTATGTATGTTTGAACTGTTTTTTTCATGTATATGATTCTTCTTATAAGGTGTACTCCACTGGAAATTTTTAGCATGTCAGATATTGAGTTGCAAGGAAATATTTTTGTGCAAATAAAAATAGCTCTTTTGATTCATTTTATAATCTAATTCATTCATGAAACTGAAATATAGCTGAATTGATTTGTTTTTATCATTTGTTGAAGCATTAGAGGCTCAATAAAATCGGATATGCAATCTATTTTTGCTGCTGTTAACTTTTTTCTGAATATTAATTTAAAATTTTAAAACATCATGAAAAAAAATGTACTTCTCAAGGCCATTCTGGCGGTTGTTGCAATATGCAGTTTTTCTGGAATTGCAAATGCTCAGACAGCAGTATGCTATGACAAATCAGAATCGAATGCGATTGATTTTTGGAACAATCATTTTTATTATGCCGTATGTACTGATTATGTAGGAACCGGAAGCAAACTTTTCAGCGAAAATAATAGTTATATTGATTTTGGGGGTGGCAGTTCGATTGTTTTTGACAATATTTATATGAGCGAAAGCAAGGAATATACAATGTCAGTGAGTTATGGAATAGGTTATGCAGATGCAGAAGGTGCTAAAATGAAACTATATGTGAATGATGAATACCTCACCACTATCACGCTGTTCAAATTAGATCAGGATCCTCCTGCAACAATAGACATTCCGGTGGAACTTTATAGCGATTGGAATAATGTTATTAAACTTGAACAACAAAAAGACTGGCCTATTCTTTTGGGTATACAATTGAAAGGTGGAAATTCTACTATAAACAATACTAACGAACAACCAAAGTATAATGTTTCTGTAAGCAATTCAACTTTGTATGTTCAGGGACTTAACAAAGCGGACAATAAAGTGGACGTGTATAATGTGAAGGGTTCGTTAGTCGAATCAAAGATATGTGGAGAATCTTATACAAAAACACTTGCAAAAGGTTTGTATCTGCTAAAAATAAATGGAGAAACAACTAAAGTATTAGTAAGATAAACTAATTTAATCTAAATTCTACAACCACACTGTCGGTTATTGTTTTCTGATAGCCGGCAGTGTTATTACCTAATGGTAAATCAACTTCATTATGTTATGTTTATGAAATGAAGTAAAGTTGACCTGTAATGAACAAATAAATCATATATCATGAAAAGAAATACAGCATATCATTTCTTTTTTCTACTGCTTTTTGTTTTAACTTTCTCTTTCAAGGCAAATGGGCAGGAAGCAACTTGTTATTCTCAATCAGAGACACAGACTGACGATTTCTGGATGAGCCATCTGTACTATGCACAATGCACAGATTATGTAGGTTCCGGTTCAAAGCTAGTGGGAGATGGTCCATATATAGATTTCAACACCGGCAGTGCAGTGGATTTTACAAAAATAAAAGTATCGAAAACCGGGCGATACACAGTTCAATTAAGTTATGGGATAGGTTATGCCGATGGACAAGGAGCACAATTTAAAGTGTATGTAAATGGCGAATACGACCAGACGTATACTGTTTATACATTATCACAGACTCCTCCGGCAACGATCAATATCGAAGCTGATTTGGTTTCCGGTAAAGAAAATTCTATAAAACTCGTGCAGCAAAAAGACTGGCCAACAATATTAGGTATTAAATTGCTGGATGTCTCAGAAAAAGAATTAGCCTATTCCTTCTCTTCGGGCAATCTGGTTGTTAATCTTTACAAGGAATCGGATCAAAAATATAGTCTGGGATATATATATAACGGAAAGGAATATAAAACGATTGAACCGAACTACCCAATCTCTCTGGAAGTGAGAACTCAAAAGTTGGTGGGACGTTATGATTCGTTTACTGTAAAAGGAGATACTCTGCTTTGTCGTGCCTCTGTCGTGAGTACCAGAGGAACGGTGTTTGATGTAGCAGACAATTATATTGTTTTGGGAAATGGTGTGATAGACATGCAGCGAAAAATTCAGATTCAGACTGTGGGGGCGAATGATAATTATTTTAATTCATTTTTTGGACTTCAGTCAGGAAATGGAGCCATCGCTGATAATGAATATTTTGTTCCAGGTGTTTGGTATAAGGGGAATTTTGAAGCTGAATGCAATCTGCCGGCTAATCTTCCACAAGCAACTGATACCTATTTCCTTTATCGGGAAGATCGCATAACATTGCCTTTAGTTATGTCCCGTAACAAAGAGAATGGAACTGTTATAATGCTGATTCATAAAGGCTCGGATCCGCAGACTGTTATGGCTGACAACAACAATGAATATGTCGATGAAAACTATCAATATGGAGCTATCGGCATGAAACAGGAAAATAGCGTTCTCACTCAAATGTTTGTATATCCCGGTAATGAGTTTACCACATCTTCGGGAAAAGGATTGCGTTATCATCCTGTGAAATCGGGAATTATTCATGAATATGACATTCAAATAAAATTTGCGACAACAGACGGATATGCACAAGCTGTAAAAAATACGTGGGAAACAGCATTCAACTTATATGATCCGACCATATATCCGGTAGACCTATCAGCTACATACGATGGCATTCTGGAAACTCTCCTGAAATATTATGTACCTTCAACGGCACAAGGCGGCACAAGGGATGCTCCCGGTTTTCCGTTTGAAGTGAGTTTGACCGATTTTCAACCTAAAGGTATCAATTACCAAATGGGTTTTGTGGGAATGCAATTGCCAACCGGATATTATGTTTTCAGAGAGGGTATTGAGAAGAATGATCAATCGACACAAGAAAAAGGAGAAGCAATCCTTAATTTCTGGGCAGATAATTGTTTGTCAACATTAGGTTTTCCCCGCACATGGTATGATCCGGGATTGGATGGAAACAAGGGATCTTTCAGATCGGGCAGTGACATACGTGTGGCTACAGGTGGAATGGAAGGATTGCTCACAGCTTGGTGTTTTGCAAAGAAAAATAATCTTGAGAAAAATAATTGGATCAATGCTTGTGTAAAATTTGGTAATTGGCTCGTCGCCAATCAGAATGCAGACGGTAGTTATTATTTCTCATACAATCACAATGCAATAGTAGGAGACAAGCATCCGGTGTCTGACTACAATAAATATCTTACCATCTGTGCGGTACGTTATTTGATAGAATTACATATCGCGACAGGAGACGTAGCCTATAAGAATGCAGCATTGAAAGCCGGTGATTTTTGCCTTGCAAACATAAATGATAAATATCATTATCTGGCTTGTGTTGTAGATAATCCACGCACAATTGATAGTGAATCAGGGCAGATGGCCATTAATGGTTTTTCATCCTTGTATGATTTGACAAAAGACAAAAAATGGCTGGATGCAGCAGAACAAGCTGCTACCTATACAACCTCGTGGGTATATTCCTTCGAAATACCTGTCGAAAAAGACCGAACAACTGCAACATCTTTTCCCAAAGACAGAAGCATCGTAGGTCAACATCTTATTGCTGTAGGGCATGCGGCTGCCGATCTAGGTTTTGCATGGTCATCGTTTGTTTTCTATCGGTTGTATCTCGAAACGGGAAATGAGCAATATCTTAAAGTTGCCAGAATGTCGGCTCACAATTCTAAGCAGTCAATGAATTGGGATGGATCGCTCTATCCCGGTCAGGCAAAAGGCTTGCAACTGGAAGCATTCCCTGTTACCTTGCCTCGCCGCACCAATGGGGTCATGACCACTTTGAATTGGAATTATGCTGCACATCTCGATCCTATGTTTCGTTTCAAAGATGCTTTTGGAACACCTGATCTTGAAGCGATAGAACTATTGCCTTTATCGGAACGCAAAAGATTAAATGAAGAATATTCTAAAGTCCAATCTTCAAACTATGGACAGCAAAATGCTGGTATCTCATTGAATGACAGAAATGATGGAGTAGAGATATATCCTACTTATATAAAAAAAAACGAAGCACTGAATATCATCCTACCCGAAGGAACTAAGAATCTCAATATAAAAATATATAATCTTATGGGAGGCTTGGTCAGGAGTCAAATGTTGTCGGGTAACCAGACACATTATAATATTCAATTGAATTTGCCTGATGGCCAATATGTACTGAGTGCAACAAATGAGCATATAAACTGTATGAAAAAAATACTAATTAAATAACTTAAATCTGAACAATTATGAATAAACCAATTATGCGGAATACGATAAGAAAACTATTGTTTTTTGTGTTTCTTGCAATTGCCTCTGTTTCAGTTTCCACGAATAAAGCGTTTGCGGCCGGTAATCCGATAGAAGGTGTGGTGGTCGATGCAAATAATGAATTTATATTAGGTGCTACGGTGATGGAAAAAAACACTTCGAACGGAACCGTCACTGACATAAATGGGCACTTTATCTTAAATGTAGCCTCAGATGAAACCATTCTTGTATTTTCATATATAGGCTATGATACACAAGAGAGAAAGGTGAAGCCCGGACAGATATTGCGGATTGTTATGACTGAAAATGTAAATAGTCTGAATGAATTGGTTGTGGTAGGATACGGAACCAAACGTAAAGGTGGAGTTTCTGCTGCTGTGACCACTATTGGCAGTCAGGATATAGCCCGTTCCACATCGACCACTACGGCTGGAGCTTTGGTCGGAAAAATGGCCGGAATCACTTCCCGTCAAAAATCAGGAACACCGGGTTCGGCAAGTAGCCTGCAAATCCGGAATATGGGTACTCCTTTATATGTGATAGATGGAATCATGCGGGACGAAGATGCCTTTAATAACCTAAACACCAATGATATTGACAATATATCAGTTCTGAAAGACGGTTCGGCAGCCATTTATGGTGTAAAGGCTGCTAATGGTGTGGTGCTGGTGACTACAAAATCAGGAACATTGAATCAGAAAACCCAAGTGAACATAAATGCCTATACAGGATGGCAACAGTGGACTAAGTATCCTAAATTGTTGAATGCTTCACAATGGGTATATGCCAATTATATGCGCGATGTCAATAGCGGCACATACGTCGATCCGACATTGGCTCAACAAGAAATGGACAAATGGAACTCCGGTTATTATAATGCTGCGACGGGAGAAGATTACCGTGGATATAATTGGATGGACGAGATGGTAAGCAATGCTGCTCCACAAAATTATATCAATGCGAATGTCAGTGGTGGATCTGAAAATACGACATATTATTTATCCATTTCGCATGTTGATCAGGATGCTGTTTTCAAAGATTATAACTTTAACAGAACCAACCTACAGGCAAATATTGAAATGCAGGTTTCCAAGAATTTAAAAATCGGATATCAGGCAAATGGCAAAATAGAAGAAAATTCAAATCCGGGACTTCCTGGATCGGATGATTATACACTCATAAAAACATCTCTGATGGGTTTGCAGCCTATCTATAGACCTTATGCCAATGACAATCCATTGTATTTGAACTATATCGAAGCAAATGATGCGCGCAATATGGCGGCTTTTACCAAGGCAAATGCCGGAACATATGATAAAAAATGGAGAACCATACAGAATAACTTTACGGCAGAATATAAAACTCCACTCAAGGGATTGACTGCAAAAGGTCTGTTTTCATACTATTACGGAAACAATACCACCAACAATAGGGAATTAGGCTGGAAAGAGTATACGTATGACAAAGCTACAGACTCCTATTTGCAACGTTACGAGAGAACTGATACTTATCTGGTGCGCGAGCGGCAAAATGTAGAGGAAATGACAGGGCAGCTATTGTTGGGTTATGATAATATGTTTGGAAAAGATCATCATGTAACTGCAACCGGAGGTTTTGAGTTTTATAAGTATGACTCTAATTTTCTCAACAATACACAAAGTCCGATAGACAACCCTCTCTTAGATCAGATGGTTACGAGCGAAAGCAATACTTTATATGAATCCAGCAACACGCACACAACTGCTAGTTTTATCTTTAGGGCAGGCTATGAATATAAATCTAAATATATTCTCGATTTTGCAGGTCGTTATGATGCCAGTTGGCTGTATGCGAAAGGTGACAGATGGGGATTTTTTCCTTCGGTTTCCGGAGCATGGCGTGTTTCAGAAGAAAATTTCTTCAAAAATTGGGGAGTTTCTTCATGGATGTCTAACCTGAAACTGAGAGCTTCTTACGGGGAAATGGGAAATGAAAATATTGGATCCTTATATCAGGAGTTTGCTTATTTGCCCGGATATACATACAACAATGGAGCTACTCTTTTGCCAACAGATCTGACTTCAGACAATAGTAAATATGTGATAGGCTCAGCCTATCGGGGTGAACCGATTACAGGCATCAGTTGGATCAAAACTTCGATTCTTAATTTAGGAATAGATTTAGGTTTCTTCAATAATAGACTGAACGCCGAAGTTGATGTTTTCAGACGTAAGTTGGATGGTATTCCTGCTTATCCGGATATTATACTGCCTCTGGAAAGCGGTCTTACGGTCATGCCTCAAAATCTGAATTCGGATGAAAATGTAGGCATCGATGGATTCATCAAGTGGACGGACAATTTCAGTGACGTAAAATATTTTGTGGGAGCGAATGCTACATTGGCGCGCCAAAAGAATGGCAAACGCTATGGAGAGCAGTTTTATAATGCATGGGATAAGTACATGAACAGTGAAAGCAATCGTTGGAGCAATGTTTCTTCCGGTCAGGTGTGGATGTGGGAAACTATAGGTGTATTCCAAACGCAGGAGGAAATTGATAACTATGCGGTCAACATTGATGGACAAAATAATACGACTCTTGTTCCGGGTGACCTAATTTTCAAAGATGTGAATGGTGACGGAGTCATAAACGACTATGATAAACGACCATTAGGTTATTCAGCCGTAGACTGGCCTTGGGATTCATCCAAGGGAAACAAAAATCCGTTGTTATCATGTGGTTTCAATTTTGGATTTGAATGGAAGGGTATTGACTTTGCTGCCGATTTTGCTGGAGGATTCATGAACACTTTTGTGCCTGACTGGAACATGAAATGGGGAGTAAACCGCACTTATAATGGATATGTATACAATAGTTTGGATGTATGGCATCATGCCGATATTTTAGATCCTACTTCAGCTTGGGTTGCAGGAAGATTTCCTGCTCTCAGAGCCAGCAATCCGTCCACCAGAGGTGAAAATACCTTTTATACGAAAAATGTGAATTACTTGCGTTTACGCAATTTGGCCATAGGTTATACTCTACCTAAAAAATGGTTGCCCTCTATCCAAAAAGTGAGATTCTATATGGAGGGAACCAACCTTTTCTGCTGGGACACTTTGGGTGATTATGGTATTGATCCTGAAACATCTACTGTAAATGGAACAGACTATCCTCAATCAAGGGTATATACAATAGGTGTGAATGTAACATTTTAATACTTAAAAGAATATGAAAAAGAACATATATATATTATTAACACTGGTGTCAGTCATATTTTTGAGCAGTTGTAACGATTGGTTGGATCAGGAGGATAAAAATTCCATATCGACCAAAGAGGCTTATTCATCAACAGTCGGCATCAATAGTATCGCCAGCAATTTATATTCGAGGCTCCGTTACGAACAAGATTTTGCTACGGATAATGAGTCGTATGACATGACCAGTTGGGACGAAGCCATCAATAATAGCCAATATTGGGCATTTGCGACCAATAAAGATCAAGGTTATAGAAGTTATTACGATTACACGCTGATAAGAGAAATCAATCTTCACATATACAATCTGGAACATTCAGTCGGAGGAGGTGTGGATAAAAAAGAATTAACTTATTTCATTGCTGAAGCTCGCTATATGAGAGCATACGTATATTTTACATTAGTTTCCAGAATGGGAGGTGTTCCTTTGATTACGGAAGTGACAAAATATTCTGAAAATCCACTCGATCTGGCCAAGCCGAGAAACAAAGAATCTGAGATATATGATTTCATAGCATCAGAATTAGACTCGATATTGACAGATTTGTCTGTGGCAAGCAACAGTATAAAAACTCGTGCGACAGAAGGCACAGCTTTAGCTCTTAAATGCAGGGCAATGTTATATGCCGGAACATTAGCGCAGAATTATGATAAAAGTGCAGCTAAAGGTCTGAACCTTGCCAGTGGAGCTACAGGAATAGACAAAAATAAAGCAAACGAGTATTTACAAAAATGTTTGGATGCATATCTGGCATTGAAAGATATGAATGTGTATTCTCTCTATAAAGCAAATACCACGGATCTTGCGTCTAATTATGCTGAAATCTTTCTTGTTAAGAACCAAAATCCTGAAATTATTTTCTACAAAGATTATAATGGTAAGACAATCGAAAATAGCTTCACGATGAGAGCTATATGCCGGACTATGAAATCTGAGACTAAAAGCGGCTCACAGATTAATCCTGTACTCAATCTGGTAGATTCTTATGAATTGCTTTCGACGCATCAGGCAGAAAAAATCAATCCTTATAATGGAACCGAACATATTGAAGATATGGGAACCACAACCTCAAGTTATGACTATATAGTATACGATAACCAGAGCGATATATTCAAAGACAGAGATCCTCGTTTGAGTGGAACCATTCTCTATCCGGGATCTTCGTTCAGAGGTTCTTCTCTTGATTTTCAGGCGGGACTTGCCATAAAAAACGGAACGTCATATACTTTCAAATCTGCACCGACAATGGAAGAAAGCAACACCGCAGCAGGATATTATAACAATGTGAAAATGACAGGTGAAGAAGGTCCTCACAGGATCAGTACCTATGTGTCTCATTCGGGATTTTTACTCAGAAAATATGTAGATGTAAATGCCGGAACGCAATCGGCAGGTATGAGCACAGTTCCTTACATCGTTTTTCGTTATGGAGAAGTGTTGCTGAATGCAGCAGAAGCTGCGTATTATCTGAGTGAAAACGGTATCTCTTCTTATAAGGATCATGCTACCAGAACTTTGGCTTTGGATTGTGTTAACGAGATCAGAACTCGTGCCGGAGGCGCATCTTTTGCAATCAACGATTCGGAACTGGATTTGTCACGCATCATCAATGAACGCAAAGTAGAACTTGCTTTTGAAGATCATCGCTATGATGATCTGAAAAGATGGAGAATTGCTGATGAAGTGTGGGCTTATGACCGAAATAATGAAAATGCTGTGATGTATGGTTTATGGCCGTATAAGATATATGCTCCGGGTGATCCTGCCGATGGAAAATGGATATATAGGAAAGTGAAAATAGAGCATCGCGGAACAGAATCCGATAAAGGTCGTCCCATCAATTTTACGGTTTCAATGTATTATGCTACCTATCCGATGAATGACGGAAATCCATACATAGAAAAGAATCCAAATCAATAAAGTAAATTTTAGGAGGAACAGAAATGAAAAAAACGATCCATATAATAACAATCATATCATTGATCACACTCTTTTTTTCTTCGTGTGAATATGATAATTATGATGCGCCATCCATTACTTTTTCCGGCCAATTATTGGACAGCGACGGGCAAAAGTTCTTGTATGATGGAAATTCCAATAAACCTATCCTGAACCTGATTCAAAAAGGTTATGGTAAGATCGATGGAGGAACTACAGTTCAAGTCAACGAACAAGGTGCATTTAGTCAATTATTGTTCGAGGGTGAATATTGGTTAACACTGAAAAATAACCAATATCCGTTCGAATTCAAAGATTTCAAAAGTCTGGGAGTTGGCTTGGGATATGATTCTATTCATATAAACGTGAGTGGAAGTATCAACCGCAACTTTGAGGTCACACCATATTACCTGATCAGTGACTACACTCTGAAAGAAGACAATGGCGAGATCGTCGCAAACTTTAAGGTGAGTAAGAATCCCAAAATTACAGCGGATATACCCAAAGTGGTGAGAGCAAGATTGTTTGTAGGAACGGCTTCTATTGTGAACAGTGCAACCACTTGCACTAAATCGAAGATCGTATCCATAACCTCTGAAGGTAGTGTTGAAGTGCGGGTGAGTATTGCTTCGGGAGACAACTCATACCGCAAGATATATGTGAATAACTATAGGGACTATGCATTTTGTCGTGTGGGGGTAGAGGTGAACGGCATTGCAGATTATTATTTGTTTTCCGAAACAAAGAAAATTGAGAATCTGACACAATAACATAGCTTGATCTACAGGTAGATTTTACCGGTCTTTTTCAATAATGTCAGTATGGGAAGAGCTTCGTTCTCAGGCAAGCTCTTCCTGTATAGAGTGTCCTTATTGTGTTTTTACGTAAGTAATAACAGGCAAAAATTAGAATATTAATAACATAACTTTTATAACAAATGAGTAAATTAAAATTAGCAGGTCTTTTATTGTTTCTGTTTCTTTTCTCCTTATCTTGCAAAAAGAAAACGGAAAAAGAACCTATAGCAGAATCTAATGCGACAACTGAAAGTAAAACATTTACCAATCCTCTGTTTCCGGAAGTAGGACCTGATCCTTGGGCTATTTTTCAGGATGGAAAATATTATTATATGCATACGATGAAGGACAGTCTCGTTTTGTGGGTTACAGAAGACATCACTAACGTGAAAAACGGTGTAAAGAAAACGATTTGGTTGCCAACTGATCCATCAAACTCAAAAGACTTGTGGGCTCCTGAAATTCATTTCATCAATAACAAATGGTATGTTTACTATGCTGCTGATGATGGCAACACAGACAATCATCAGATGTATGTTCTCGAAAATTCGAATAGAAACCCGCTGGATGGAAATTTTGTTATGAAAGGGCGTATCAGCACCGATAAAGACAATAATTGGGCAATAGATGGTTCCGTATTTGAACAGAAAGGCAATTTATATATGGTCTGGTCTGGCTGGCAAAAAAGGAGAGTAAAGGAAGAAACTCAATGTATCTATATTGCAAAAATGGAAAATCCTTGGACACTTTCGTCCGACAGAGTATTGATCTCAAAACCTGAACTCGAATGGGAAACAATCTGGAAAAACGAGAAGGGATGGACTCCGTCTTATCCTATATTTGTAAACGAAGGTCCCCAACCTTTACTAAGTCCGAACGGAAAATATGTGCATATTGTTTATTCAGCAAGTGGATGTTGGACTCCGTATTATGCTCTGGGAATGCTGTCAGCACAAACTGGTTCAGATCTTTTGAATCCAAAGTCGTGGACAAAATCACCGAAACCGGTATTTTCTCAATCGTCAAAAAATAGTGCGTATGGAACAGGTCATAATAGTTTCTTCAAATCACCGGACGGCAAAGAAGATTACATTTTGTATCATGCTCGTGTCACAGAAGTTGATCCGGAAGGAGAGGGAGACAGACGTACACCGCGGATGCAGAAATTTTCTTGGACCTCAGATGGTTTCCCTGTTTTTGGAGAACCTGTTTCATTGACTGATGTTTTACCAAAGCCATCAGGAACAAAATAAAAATTGAATAAAGATGAAAAAAACATTATTTATCTGTTGTGTTCTTTCAACCATATTTCTCAATGCATTCTCACAGCAATGGACTCCCAAGGGGGATAAGATAAAAACGGTTTGGGCTGACAAGGTAAATCCAGATCATGTTTTACCTGAATATCCCAGACCAATTTTAGAACGACCTCAATGGCTCAACCTTAATGGACTTTGGGAATATTCTATTTTGCCTGTTGGAAAAAACGTACCGGAAAAGTATGAAGGAAATATTTTAGTTCCCTTTCCTGTTGAATCATCATTGTCAGGTGTTCAGCGGGAGGTTGGAAGACAGAATGAAATTTGGTATAAAAGGACTTTTGCTATTCCTTCCGATTGGAAAAACAAAAATATATTGTTGCACTTCGGTGCAGTGGATTGGAAAGCCGAAGTATATTTGAATGATGTGAAAATCGGAACTCACACAGGTGGATTTACGCCCTTTAGCTTCGATATAACACCCTTCTTGACTAGTGGAAAACAATCGTTGGTGGTGAAAGTCTGGGATCCGACCGATGCAAGTTATCAGCCCAGAGGCAAGCAAGTGAGCAATCCCGAAGGTATTTGGTATACGCCTGTGTCAGGCATTTGGCAAACAGTCTGGATAGAACCTGTGAATGCAAAGCATATAACATTTATAAAAACTGTGCCCGATCTTGATTCAAAGATTTTCAGTGTAAATGTTAGCACAGAAAATACTTTCTCAGCAGATATGATAGAAGTGATTCTGAAAGATGGTTCGACCATTGTTTCAAAACAAAAATCGGCTGTAGGACAATCTGTGATATTGTCGTTAGAGAATCCTAAATTATGGTCTCCAGAATCCCCATTTTTGTATGATTTAGAAGTAAATCTGTATGACAGAGGGAAGCTTGTCGATAAAGTGAGCAGTTATGCCGCCATGCGCAAAATATCTACTTTGAGAGATGAAAATGGAATCGTGAGATTACAACTCAACAATAAAGATTACTTTCAGTTTGGACCATTGGATCAAGGTTGGTGGCCGGATGGTCTATATACAGCACCAAGTGACGAGGCATTGGTGTCTGACATAAAAAAGACAAAAGAGTTAGGTTTCAATATGATTCGCAAGCATATTAAAATAGAACCGGCACGATGGTATACACATTGCGACAGATTGGGAATTTTGGTTTGGCAAGATATGCCTAGCGGAGATAAATCGCCCGAATGGCAAAATAAACAATATTTTACCGGTACGGA
The DNA here is from genome assembly GCA_047974325.1 of Dysgonomonas sp. Taxonomy (GTDB): domain Bacteria; phylum Bacteroidota; class Bacteroidia; order Bacteroidales; family Dysgonomonadaceae; genus QVMP01. Next base: position 17,350 of record JBKECE010000140.1, read on the forward strand.
ATTGGTTCGTTCTGTTGAATCAGAATCAAATTACAAAAAAGAGTGGAAAGAGATTATAGATCATCTTATTTCATATCCTTCCATTGTGGTCTGGGTTCCGTTTAATGAGGCTTGGGGTCAATTTAAGACTCAGGAGATAGCTGAATGGACCAAAGCCTATGATCCTTCCAGGCTGGTAAACCCGGCTAGTGGAGGCAATCATTATCATGTGGGTGATATGTTGGATCTTCATAATTATCCGGGACCGGATCTTTATTTGTTCGATGCTTCCAGAGCAAATGTATTGGGTGAGTATGGAGGTATTGGTTTACCTATTGAAGGTCATCTATGGCAGCCCGGGAAAAATTGGGGTTATGTTCAGTTTAAAAACAAAACTGAAGTGACCAACGAATATGTGAAATATGCAGAACAATTGAAAAAACTGATCCAAAGAGGATTTTCTGCTGCTGTCTATACTCAGATAACTGATGTAGAAGGAGAGGTAAATGGCTTTTTGACATATGACAGAAAGGTCCTGAAAATGGATGAAGATAGAGTTCGCAAGGTGAATGAAGAGATATGTAAATCGTTAGAGAAATGATAAATAAGAGAATAAATTTTGGCACTTTTCTTTTGCTCCTTTGCCTGGTATGCACTCAAGGAGTTAAATCTCAGGGATTTGATCGCATTACATCCATAGATAAAGCCCGTCAAATGGCTTGGATTGCTGACAATATGGTTGTTGGAGAGATCAAAGGAGTGATATTTGAATTTCATGGATTGGGTTCGCCCGATGTAAGAAATGAGACTAATGCAAGTGAGGAAGAAAAAGCATGGGCACAAAACGGCTATTTGGTAATTTTTCCTTACTATGGTCCTTGGAGTTGGATGAACAGGCAGGCCAGAGGAATGGTTGATTTCTTGGTCGAAACGGTCTATTCAGAATTCAAATTGAAAAAAGATGTTCCTCTATTGTTGTATGGAGGCAGCATGGGTGGTTTTAGTTCCATCCTATATTCCCGATATTCCAAACATCCGGTATCGGGCGTTATAGCCAATTGTCCGGTAACAAACATCAAGTACCATTTCTTTGAAAGACCCGATTTGCCCCGAACTTTTCGTTCTGCCTATTGGGGATATAAAGAATCTTTCTCAAAAATTATGACGGAACATAATCCTGAAGATCAGGTTTCTGCTATGCCCAACATTCCTTATTTCATTATGCACACAACCGGAGATGATGCGGTAAATAAAACACATCATTCGGATGTGTTTGTGAAAAAAATGATAGAAACAGGACATACTAAGGTCATATATAAAGAAATCGAGGGAGGGAACCATTGCGGTCCCATCCCGTCTGATGTAGAGAAAGAAAAACAAGAATTCATATTAAGCTTCCTAAAAAAATGAAAATCAAAAATATTTTATGCTTTGTTTTATTTCTGAGCATGTTTGCTTGTAAACGAACAGAACAGGTTGCGTTGTTAGACCCGATAGCATTCGATACCATAATCGATAATAAAAAGGTAGCACTTTATACACTTAGATCAGGTCATGGCTTAACGATGCAAGTCACTAATTTTGGAGGTCGGGTCGTGACCCTTTGGGTTCCGGACAAAAATGGAAAGTCAGAAGATGTCGTATTAGGGCATAAAACTCTCGAAGAATACATCCATCCTCAAGGCGAACGTTATTTGGGGCCTGTTGTCGGTCGCTATGCTAACCGGATAGCTAAAGGTCGTTTTGAGTTGGATGGACAATCTTATCAACTGCCGCTGAACAATAACGGTCAGACCTTGCACGGAGGTATTAAGGGTTTGGATATGGTGGTGTGGTCAGTAGATAGTGTTTCTGACGATCAGATCGTGATGTCATACACTTCGCCTGATGGGAGTGACGGTTTTCCGGGAAATTTGTCTATAAGAATGACATATACATTGACCGCTCAAAACGAATTTGAAATAGAATATTCTGCCACAACGGATAAGCCTACAGTGGTGAATCTTTCGCATCACGGACTTTTTAATCTGAAAGGTGAAGGTAATGGAACCATTTTGGATCATATTCTTACTATCAATGCTAATCAAATTACGCCGATAGACAGTGTGCTTATTCCCTTTGGAAACTTGCAACCTGTAGACAATACACCTTTTGATTTTCGTGTTCCGACAGCTATTGGTGAAAGAATTAATACGCAAGATGCTCAATTGAAAAACGGTGCAGGCTATGATCACAATTGGGTATTGACCCGTAAAACGGAAAATTCAGTAGAATTGGTGGCAAGTCTCTACGAACCTGTGAGTGGCAGACTAATGGAAGTATATACAGATCAACCTGGATTACAATTCTATAGTGGAAACTTTCTGGATGGAAAAGTGATAGGAAAGCATGGTAAGACACAAAATTATCGCGAAGCTATAGCTTTAGAGACTCAAAAATTTCCGGATAGTCCCAATCATCCGAATTTTCCGAGTACACGACTCAACCCCGGTGAAACTTATAAGCAAATTTGCATTTATAAGTTTTCTATAAAGTGATGGATGTATAATATGCAAAAGTTAGAAATTTCATCTTTATTTTGAGATATAAACGAAAGTATTTTTTATTCAAATCAAAGATAAAACGAGACTATCCTTTTAGGGTAGTCTCGTTGTTTTTATTGCGACCAGTTATTTTTGTATTGTGAAGTAGATGGTTAGAAATTTCTTTTTTAACAAATCATTGCTTAACAACATAAAACTAAATATAGTATACTAGAAACAAAATATTTAATTTTGACAAAATGCGTTCCTTGGAGCACATTTTAAACGTTTTTATTTAATCAATTTAAACCTTTTATGCCATGAAAACGTACCCAACCAATCAAATCAGGAATATAGCTATTCTTGGTAGTTCGGGATCCGGCAAAACCACTCTCGCCGAAGCGATGCTTTATGAGGCCGGAGTCATACAGCGTCGCGGATCTATTAATGCAGGCAATACAGTTTGTGATTATTTCCCCGTGGAAAAAGAATACGGTTATTCGGTTTTTTCCAGTATTTTTTCTGTAGAATGGAAAGACCGTAAGCTGAATTTTATTGACTGTCCCGGCTCAGACGATTTTATCGGAAATGTGGTAACATCGCTCAATGTTACAGATACGGCTCTGATGGTGCTTAATGCACAATATGGGTTGGAAGTTGCAACACTCAATCAATTGCGTTATATAAGAAATTTAGAAAAACCAGTTATTTTTATTGTTAATCAACTCGATCATCCCAAAGCTGATTTTGAAAATACGATAGCACAGCTAAATGCATTATATGGGGAAAAAGCGGTGTTGATACAATATCCAGTCAACGTTGGCGAAGGATTCAACGCCGTGGTTGATGTTTTGATGAATAAAATGTATAGATGGAAGCCTGAAGGCGGTGTTCCTGAAGTACTCGACATACCCGAAGAAGAGAAAGAAAAAGCAGAAGCTTTACATCAAAAACTTGTAGAAACAGCTGCTGAGAATGATGAGGCTCTGATGGAAAAATTCTTCGAACAAGGCACTCTCACACAAGATGAAATGCGTATGGGCATTCGTTTCGGTCTGGTGCATCGCGATATATTTCCTATATTTTGCGTGTCGGCAGATAAAGATATGTGTGTGCGCCGTACTCTTGAATTTTTGGGCAATGTGGTCCCTTACGTTGCTGATATGCGCCCACCTGTTAATGTTGAAGGTGTTGAAGTGAAACCGGATTCAACTGCTCCTACAAGCCTATTCTTCTTTAAAACAACCGTAGAACCACATGTAGGAGAAGTATCCTATTTCAAGGTAATGAGTGGCACAGTTCATGAAGGTGATGATTTGTTAAATGCAGATCGTGGATCGAAGGAACGGCTTGGGCAAATCTTTTCGGTTGCAGGCCAACAACGAAACAAGGTTGAAGAGATGATGGCAGGCGACATTGGTTCAACAGTGAAGCTGAAAGACGTTCGCACAGGGAACACACTGAACGGAAAAGGGGCTGATAATAAATTCGATTTTATACAATATCCCGAACCTAAATTCCGCAGAGCCATCAAAGCTGTGAATGAAAAAGATACCGAAAAAATGAATGAAGCCTTGCAACGGATGCATGGTGAAGATCCCACATGGCTTATTGAGAATTCTAAAGAACTGAAACAGCTCATCGTGTCGGGACAAGGTGAGTTTCATCTGAAAACACTGAAATGGCGTTTGGAGAATAATGATAAGATTCAGATTGAATTTTCCGAACCTAAAATTCCATACCGTGAAACTATCACTAAGGCTGCCCGTTCCGACTATCGTCACAAAAAACAATCGGGTGGAGCAGGACAGTTTGGCGAGGTACACTTGATTGTAGAGCCATATTATGACGGTATGCCATTGCCTGATACATACAAGTTTAACGGGCAAGAATTTAAAGTTCAATCGCGTGATGTGCAGACATATGATCTCGATTGGGGTGGCAAGCTTGTTTTTGTGAACAGCATTGTCGGAGGAGCTATCGATGCTCGTTTTCTTCCTGCGATACTCAAAGGTATAATGGCTCGCTTGGAGCAAGGACCACTCACCGGGTCATATGCCCGCGACGTGCGTGTTATTGTTTATGACGGAAAAATGCATCCTGTCGATTCAAATGAAATATCTTTCATGCTTGCCGGACGTAATGCGTTTAGCCAAGCATTTAGAGAAGCAGCTCCCAAAATACTTGAACCCATATATGACGTGACAGTGTTTACACCTTCAGATAAAATGGGAGATGTGATGAGTGATCTGCAAAATCGCAGAGCCATGATTATGGGTATGGAAAGCGATAAAGACATTGATGTGTTGAAAGCAAAAGTACCGTTGAAAGAAATGTCCAGTTATTCAATCTCGTTGAGTTCCTTGACGGGAGGGCGAGCCTCTTTCAGTATGAAATTCAGTAGTTATGAACTTGTGCCATCAGATGTACAAGATAAACTGCTCAAAGAATATGAGTTGTCTAAAGGAGAGGAAGATTGAGAAACAGTTGATTTAGAATAAACAAATACCGAGCACAGACATCACTATATTCTTCCCCGGATCAAAAATGAAACCAAAGTATGATTCGGGGATTACTTGTAAAAACAGTATAATATGATCAGCAAATTAGACTATCCCCATCTGATGGATGCAATGAAGATTATCAAAAAGTCTATTGTGAGAATGAGAAACTTCCGAATAGACCAATGGGACAGTGTATATCCTAATTTAGATATTTTAAGGGCAGATATAGAAAGTGGCAATGCTTATGGATATTTAGAAGATGATGAACTTTGGGCATATTTTGTTTTGGACGAAAGACAATTGCCGGAATATTTCAATCTGAAATGGAAAATAACTGATGGTAAGCAGTTGGTCGTGCATCGGCTTGTTGTTGAACCTGTTCATCAAGGCAAGGGCATTGCTCAGGCTTGTATGATTTTTGCAGAGCAGTATGCAATGCAAAACGGCTACAGGTCTATTCGTTTGGATGCTTTTGCCGAAAATAAACAGGCTTTATCAATCTACAATAAACTTTGCTATGAGAAAATAGGGACAATCAACCTGCGGAAAGGTCTCTTTTTTTGTTATGAAAAAGAAATTATACCGGATTGACAATTTTCGTTGAGAAGGAAAACGTTCATCGACAAAATTTATGTAGATTTGGACTCTTAGGTCTTGTTTTGATGAAGTGTAAATTATGAAAATAGGAGATAGAATTCTCATAGGTCAGGCAATGGCTTTGTTTATAGCAATCTTATTGTTGTTTATGCCCATAGTATATCTCATATATGCCCGGAGCATTTTTTCTGTAGTTATTTTATTCTCTGCTATTATTGTAATAGCGTATATGCTGTATATATATTTGTCTATTTATGAGGTAGATATATGTGAAAAGAAGATTGAAGTCCGTAATATATTCAAAAAGAGAATTTTTGAGGGTAAAGACTTTGATTTTGTTACAGCAGTTAGAATCCGACCTTTCAAAAATTCTCCATATTTTATAATAGTCTTTAAAGAAGGGCAAAAATTTGTGTTTTCGGATATGAAAGCAAAAAGTTCAAACACGAAAGGTATTGATTATGGTACTGTGCAGACAGAAAAGATCCGACAATATTTAGATTCTGATTGATTCTTCCGAAAATTTATATTTAGTCCTTTCTCAATTGTCTTTCCTCTCTCAAATTATTTAGCCATCATACTTTGTCGTTAGAGAGCTGTTACGTTAATTATTGATGCTTTGCTGAATAAATATTTCTATTCGCAGTTTAGGTTAAGCCTAAATACTCTATTTTTGCAAAATCATTTTATAAATCAAATAATATATTTTATGAGTAAAGATCAAGGACTGGACTTTAAATCCACGACTGATAATGAAAACAAAAAACTTTTTATCGAAACGTATGGTTGCCAAATGAATGTGGCAGATAGTGAAGTTGTGGCTTCTGTAATGGAGATGGGTGGGTATGCACTCACAGAGAAACTAGAAGATGCTGATGCTGTTTTTGTGAATACTTGTTCTGTACGAGATAACGCAGAGCAGCGGGTGATTCAACGCTTAGAATATCTGAACGCTATTAAACGGAAACGAAAACCGGGTATGATCATTGGTGTGTTGGGGTGTATGGCCGAACGAGTTAGAGAAGAACTTATTGATACACATCATGTTGATGTTGTTGTTGGTCCTGATGCTTATCTGGACTTACCCAATCTCGTTGGTGCGGCTGAAAACGGAGACAAGGCTATCAATGTTCAATTGTCCAAAACGGAAACTTACAAAGATGTGATTCCTTTAAAAATAGGAGGTAATCATCTGACTGGGTTTATTTCTATTATGCGAGGTTGTGACAAAGTTTGCACATACTGCATTGTGCCTTATACTCGTGGCAGGGAACGTAGCCGTGAGCCTCAAAGCATCTTGAATGAATTAGCCGATCTGAGAGCGAAAAATTTCAAAGAAGTAACACTGTTAGGTCAAAATGTAAATTCCTACCGATACGGGAGTGAAGATGGTTCTGTTGTTGACTTTTCCGACTTACTCAGACTTGTGGCTGAGGCTGCTCCTGATATGAGAATTCGTTTTACAACCTCATATCCGACAGATATGACTGATGAAACGTTAGAGGTAATTGCAAAATATGACAATTTGTGCAAGTTCATACATTTGCCGGTTCAGTCAGGCAGTACCAAAATGTTGGGAGTGATGAAACGTCGGTACAACAGAGAGCAATATCTGGACAGGATAGCTGCAATTAAGAGAATTATACCTGACTGTGGAATATCTACAGACATAATGTGTGGTTATCACTCTGAAACAGAGGAAGATCATCAGGAAACATTGTCTCTGATGCGTACGGTGGTATACGATTCGGCTTTTATGTTCAAATATTCGGAACGTCCCGGAACGTATGCAGCAAAAAAACTACCGGATGATATTGCTGAAGATGTGAAGATTCGCCGTTTGCAGGAGATAATCGATTTGCAAAATAAGTTATCGGAAAAGAGCAATTTGAATGATGTGGGAAAAATATTTCAGGTTCTTGTTGAGGGATTTTCCAAAAGGTCAAGAGAGCAATTGTTCGGGCGGTCGTCACAAAACAAAGTAATAATTTTCGATAAGGAAGATTATCGTATCGGGCAATTAGTAGACGTGGAAGTTACGGGATGTACCTCGGCAACTTTGTTTGGTAAGGCTGTGAAAAAATGA
>JBKECE010000144.1:0-1581 GCA_047974325.1 Dysgonomonas sp.
TTTATCATATCTATTTGTTTTAGAAAAAATAGCTTTTATAGGATAGATAAACTTTTATAATCTTCATCAAATTCTGCCCAATGCAATAGTTTTAGCGTTAGTCATCAATCTGGGGGTAGAAATAAAAAAGAGTCCCGAAATATCGGAACCCTTTTATATCTGGTCAAAAAGGTAATTGTTCTTTTAGTCCACAAAATAAGCGGCAGTATCGAAATGCCTTGTTTTTATGTCCATTGCGTTGAATGCCTCGGTCAGCTTGGCTGCTTCTTCCTTCATTTTTTTGCCATCATTTTTGTCGTGGTCATTTGCAAAAAGCAGATCGGCGTATTCGGCAACTTTCTCGGGTTGATCGAGATAGAAATATATTTTAGCTACATTATAATATCCTACATAACGGAGCTTGACATCCGCTTTTAGCTTAGGATCTGTATAACGGCTAGGTAGTTCTTTAAAGTAGTTAAGTTCTTCTTCTACATCAGCTTCGGTAAGAACATTGTCGGGACCCATCGACTCCAATTTAGCTTTCAGATTGTCAGCCATTTCTCTGAGTTTGTCATTTTCAGGATGCTTTTTTTCCTTGATGGTTTTTATCATTTCCGATGATGTTGACTGAGCAAATCCAAACCGGCGCGAAAGTGTTGCTGTTGCATTCTTTGCGGCTTCAAAGGCAAGGTCGTTTCTGATCTTGTCATAAACATCGTCTCGTTGCAATTTCCAATTGTTGTTGGCATCTTTCAATGTAGAGTACTCTTTAGTCTGATATTTTAAACTGCTTGAAGGTTTGTTGAAAACAAACTGGGTAGCAATTATTTTATCTCCTTGTTTGAGTTGAACTTTTGCATTGAAAGAATATGTAACCACAACGCTGTAGTAATGATTGCGTCCTGTGACTTTTCCATCTCTGTTTTTTATTTCCTCCACACGCTCATTTACTTCAGGTGCAGAAAACGAAACGGGTGACGTCTCCAGTGTTACCGAAAAGTCAGCGTCTTTGCCATCGGTAACATAACGTTGTCCCTCTATTTGTAGAGCATCGTATAAGTCATCGACGTTGGTTAAAGAAGCCTGGGTATCTCCCGGCATATTAATGTGTTTGCTGTAATAGAAAAATTTTGGAGTTTGTGGGTTGGTTGGGAAGCTGCGGTAAGTAAGTCTGAATCTATGACTATCAATGTTTACGTTTTTTTGTGCATTGATTGAGATAGCCATGATTAATGCCAGTAATAGGCCTAACTTTTGTTTCATAATCTCTGTATTAAAGTAACTAAGTTGTTGTTAAAATTGTCGCGAAGATATAAAACAATTTTCAAAGTGATATTGTTAATATGTTATTTAACATAAAGTATGTGAATATTGTGTCATTTAGACACCTTTGCGAATGGGGCGTATATATTAGATATGTCTTCGATTGAAACTTTGCCTGTCCAATCACAAATAGATTTCCATTAGTTTTTTCTCCATCATGTAGCAGGTAAGCGACAGTCCTTCTCCCAAGTCATATTCGTAAGAATTTAATGGAACAAAACCTCGTTTTTTCTGAAAGTCAAATGCTATGAGCGACGAACTTATTATCAGCTTTTC
>JBKECE010000194.1:0-2703 GCA_047974325.1 Dysgonomonas sp.
TGAGATAACCGATTCTAAACCGTTGAATGTTCTTATTGATAATAATGGAAATTTACGTTATGTAGATTTAGACTTTAGTTTATCAAAAGATGAAACAAATTCTGAAAATAAATCAGAAAACTCAGACACCCAATCTTTAGACGCCAATATAGCTTCCCAATCCCCCAACGTAAACCCTACCGACAAGCAAAAAGAAACAGGGATATACGCTAAAGCCCGTGTAAACCTGCAAGGGTATAACATTACCATAGAAACCCCCAAAGGACGCACCCGGAGCGGCAAAGCCCAAGACGGCAACGAGTGGTCTGTAACGATGCGCAACCACTACGGAGAGCTTGACGGCACAGTAGGTTACGATGGCGACGCGATAGACGTATTTATTGGCGATAATCCGAATGCCGGACAGGTATTTGTAATCGACCAAATACATCCCCAAACGGGAGCATTTGACGAAAGCAAAGTAATGTTGGGTTTTGACAGCGCAGCGCAAGCCAAAGAAGCCTATTTGAGTAATTTTGAAGCCGGTTGGAAAGGATTTGGAAGTATCACGCCTGCCGGAGATAACTTCAAACAATGGCTGTATGACGGCGCGAAACAACGCAAGCCGTTTAGCGAATACAAAGATACACCGGAAGCAGTTGGAGATGCCACTCCCAGATTCCGTATATCCGAACTTTCGATAGAATTTGACAATGCCAAAGATTTAAATGAAAGATTTACGGTAGGAACGGAATTAATAAACGAGTTAGAGAAACAATTAGGAACGTCAGGAACGGTTATATTCAAAACGAATAAAGAATTTGCCGATTATTTTCCACATATATCGCGGGCAGACAGGCAATCCTTATTATCCGGTAAAATTACAGGAGCTTATCTCAACGGAGTCCAATATATAGGAATCGAAGCTGTAAAATCATCCAAAGCTATTTTCGTTACATTATGGCACGAAAACACACATTATGGCAACAGTAAAACATTAACCAAAAAAGATTTACTAAATTTGTACGACCAATTAGGAGAAGAAAAAATAAAAGAAATAATTCCTTCTGAAGATTGGGACATGGCTAAAGACAGACAAGCCGATGAAGCTATTGCTTATGAATCTGAAAAACTGTTAGAGAATAACACAATTAAGGATATTCTCGACAATAATTATGATGACAGTAATCTAAATCCGGTATTAAAACCATACATATTACAAACCATAAAAACTTTACAAGATGAGAATAGTAAGCGTACAGTCGGACTTCGACCCGAATCTGACATTTCAAATAGAAATATCGGACAATCAGGGCAAAGAAATAGACAAGAGAGTGGCGGCGATAAGAGCCAACGGCGAGAAACTGACAGAACAGCAACGCAAAAAGATAATAACAGACGTGCAGGAGGAAATACAAGATTAACCCCCGAAGCACTCAACAAAATAAACGACCGCTTTAACTCCGAACTGCAACAGCAGATAGACGGAACACTACCCAAAGGACACGTGTACCGGTTGGGAACGCCTAAAGGTATTTTACAAAGCGTTGAAATGCCGGAAATACAAATTGAATTATCAGCGTCTCATTTATCTGTAAAGGCAAACGACAAAGGACATCCGTTTGATATAAAACTTATCAAAGACTTACCACTCGAAATACAAAAACCTATTGCCGTATTTACCTATGGAGATAAAGGCAAAGCACAAAACCTGATAGTAGAGATTGAACACGAAGGGAATAAATTCCTAATAGGAATACATTTTAACCAAAACAAAAGAGGACTTGAGATTAATGATATTCGAGGACTGTTTCCAAAAGACACATCTGGATGGTTGAACTGGATTAATCAGGGGAAACTTCTGTATGTCGACAAAGAAAAAGTTCAGAACTTAATATCCCAACACCAGACCAATTCCGGTGAGGTGGGTTATTTAGACCTGAACTCTGTTGCAAATATAATACAGAAATTTGAAAATCCAACCATTCCCGAAAGATTTAACACAAAACAAGAAACACCCGCGCAAGGCGCATCCGTTGTCCTTTCCGAATCCAACCAATCCAAAGCCGATGCCGTCCACCAATTGCAAGACAAGGCGCAAAACGCCGGAGAAATCGTATTGGTAAACGATCGCTTTAATGAAGATTTAGACCGCTTTAGTCAGGGAGAGATGAAGCCGAATGAGGTTTTAACTCTTGGCAAACCACAGGACACACTACAGTCGGCAGGAGTAAAAGCGGGTGAAATAAGAATAACACAGAGCGTATTAAAGGGTAAGCTCAAACAACACGGAATTAAAGCCGAAGAATTAAAAGGACTTGCCAAAGCCGTACAACAGCCTTTAATGGTATATGAATGGGGAGACAAATCCAAGTCTACCATTATAATTACGGATATTACCCGCGATAATGGCGATAAAATAACCGTTGCTATAGGATTGGAGCGCAATGGGAACGTACTTGAAGTAAACGATATTTCGAGTGTACGCGGTAAATCCGATGAACGGTTTATAAACGATATGCTGGATGCTAAAAAAGGTGGATTGACAGAGGCGTTGCGGTATGTGGATAAAGAAAAAGCCTTAAACTGGCTTGCTGTTGCTCCTCCCAAAGGGGCAAGCCAAACCAATGAAAGGCTTAATTCTATCGCAAATTTAATACTGAAATTTGAGACTCCAACAGTTACAGAAAGATTTATCAGCATACAAGATGGAAATGTATTAAC
>JBKECE010000229.1:0-20679 GCA_047974325.1 Dysgonomonas sp.
GACACTTCTTTCACACCATCTGAAGGCATGATGAAACTGAAACTTCAAGAGGGAGTCTTATCTTTACTCAACATAGACAAAGAATTTTATCCTGAGCTTTTTGATTTTACCGAGCCGTGGAAAATAGATATTCTGGATTTTATGGAAGAAAATTATATGTATGACCTTACTGTTGAAGATATAGCTCTCTATACCGGAAGGAGTCTTGCTACATTCAAACGCGATTTTAAGAAGTTGAGTGATATCTCTCCGCAAAGATGGTTAATGTATAAACGCTTAAAAGTCGCTAATGACAAAATCTTGAATGAAAATAAAAAAATTTCGGATGTATATCTGGAAGTCGGATTTAAAAACTTTTCGCACTTTTCCACGGCATATAAAAAATATTTTGGGCATTCTCCATCCAATTAATATCGTTGAAAAAAAAAACCGTAAACGATATAATCTTACGGTTTTTCTTGTTTTATGACCAAACATTCCTTCAATTGAGCTAAATAACAAAACTTTTTGAGCCATTGAGAAAAACACAAATCAGCTATTCCATTCTACCTTCGTATTATCAATAAACCAAAGCAACAAAGAGATTATAAAATCTTTATTCAATATGAAACCTCGAATTATTTGTCACATGATGACATCGGTAGACGGCAAAATAAACGGTCCTTATATGGATACAGATGCAGCTAATGCTGTCGGATCGGAATACGAACGGATAAATGACTTTTACAATGGCGATGCATGGCTTTGCGGGCGGGTAACTACTGACGAGATTTTCACTTTTTACCACGAGCCGGAACTCACTGCAGATGCACCGCTTGTCGCTGCTGGAGATTATATTGCCAGCAACGATGTTGATATGTATTACGTCTCTGCTGATCCTTCGGGCAAGATCGGATGGACATCCAACTCTCTGGAATACGAAAACAGACCGGCAGCACATATTATAGAGGTTTTGACCAAACGAGCATCCAATGCTTATCTCGATTTTTTACACAGAATGAAGATTTCGTACATCATAGCAGGGCAAGAACATCTGGATTGTACACAGGCTTGCGAAAAATTATATTCGTTGTTCGGGATCAAAACGCTGATACTTTCGGGTGGTGGATACATCAACGGTTCGTTCTTGAATGAAGGTCTTATAGATGAATTGAGCCTGCTCATCACACCTGCCACAGACGGAATGTCGGATACGGTCACCCTATTCGAAAAAGGCGATTATCTTCCGCACAAAACTCCGGTCGAATTTAATCTTATAGATGTGCAGAAAACAAAAGGAGACGGCATTTGGATAAGATATAAAACAAAAAAGCGTAAATAAGATGGATAAAGCAACTAAAAATAGCAAAGATAGCCTGATATTCAGATACGAAGATGTATTTTTTAGCTATTATCTCAACAACGAACGTATATGTCGGGATATGATAAAAGACCACACGTTGGTGTATGTATATTCTGGCGAACTGATAATGCTTGAGGGCAAATCGAAGATAAAAATACATGGAGGAGAGTGTGTTTTTCTGAGAAAAGACAACAGGGTAAACATGGTAAAACAACCCAGAGGCGATGAGCAGTTCAGCGGAATATTTATGAAATTCAGCCGCACTTTTTTGCGTGAATTTTATCAGTCTATCAACAAGAACAAGGTTCCATTAACTGTGCAGAAACACAAACCCAGCGTCATCAAATTGTCGCATGCCCCCGCCATTACCAGTTTGTTCCAGTCCATGTTGCCCTACTTCGACACCTCAGTTAAGCCGCTGGACGAAGTCATGAAACTGAAAATGCTGGAAGGTGTATATGCTTTGCTGGATATGAACGAAAATTTTTATGCAAGCCTCTTTGATTTTACCGAGCCTTGGAAAATAGATATTTTCGATTTCATGGAAAAAAATTACATGTTCGATCTTTCGATCGAGGATATAGCGCATTATACAGGTCGCAGTTTAGCCACTTTCAAAAGAGATTTCCAGAAAATCAGCTCATTGTCACCTCAAAAATGGTTGATAGAAAAAAGACTGAATACGGCAAAAGACAAATTGGACAATGACAAGAAAAAAGTATCAGATGTCTATCTGGAAGTTGGATTCAAAAACTTCTCCCATTTCTCCACAGCTTTTAAAAAGCAGTTCGGGTATCCGCCTTCAAATAATCAAGATGAACTTTGCAGCAAAATTATATGAGCCAATAGGAAAAACATTAAAAAATAATAGCTCTTACCTTTGTTTCAGTATCAAAAAAATAAAAACATCGCTTTATGATTACAAAAAGAACTCTTGGCAAAGACTTGGAAGTTTCAGCAATCGGATTGGGTTGTATGGGATTAAACTTTGCTTATGCAGAAACAATTGATAAAAATAATGGCATCGAGCTTATTCGAGCGGCAGTAGAAAAAGGCGTCACTTTTTTCGATACGGCACAGATTTATGGACCTTTCAGCAACGAAGAAATTGTTGGAGAAGCCTTGAAGTCTTTCCGTAAGGATGTAGTAATTGCCACTAAATTTGGACTAACGCTGACCGATGGTAAACAAATAGCCGACAGCCGCCCCGAGACAATAAGAAAATCAGTTGAGGGTTCGCTACAACGCTTGCAAACCGATTATATCGATTTGTTTTACCAGCACCGCGTCGACCCGAATGTGCCGATTGAAGATGTGGCAGGAACAATTAAAGACCTGATAAAAGAGGGTAAAGTAAAACATTTCGGATTGTCCGAAGCGGGTGTGCAAACCATACGCAAGGCACATGCCGTGCAACCTGTTACGGCCGTGCAAAGTGAATACTCAATGTGGTGGCGTAAGCCTGAAGAGGAGCTGATTCCCACATTGGAAGAACTAGGTATTGGTTTTGTTCCGTTCAGTCCTTTGGGCAAAGGTTTTCTTACCGGAACGATAGGCGAGGACACAACTTTCGGCAAGGGCGATTTTAGAAATATAGTGCCCCGTTTTACTCCCGAAAATTTGGCAGCAAACCGAAACTTGATTGACGTGTTGAATGAAATAGCAAAAGTGAACGATGCAACACCTGCCCAGATTGCATTAGCATGGCTGATGGCTCAAAAACCATGGATTGTTCCCATTCCCGGTACAACCAAGCTAGCTCGGCTCGAAGAAAACATCAAAAGTGTAGAGGTGCTGTCGAGTCTGACAACAGACGATTTAAACGAGATTAATGAAGTCCTTGCTACTATAACAATTACCGGAGATCGTTATCCTGCGGAATTGGAAGCAAGAACCGGGTTATAATCATTCATGCAAGTAAGATTGTAAGATGAAAAATGTAATAGTAATAGGGGCAAGCGGAAGCCTTGCAAGCGTAGTAATTGAAGAATTGGAGAAACAAGACGATGTGCATCTTACTTTGTTTTTGAGAAATAAAGGCAGATTGCATAAACAATATTCATCCGATGTTGCAATTATAGAAGGCGATGTGATGGACTATTTAAAATTAAAAGAGGCTCTGGAAGGGCAAGATATTGTATATATCAATCTTGTCGGGAATCTGAAAGCGATGACAAGAAACATCGTAAAAGCAATGAAAGAATGCAACGTGAATAGAGTTATAGGAATCAGTTCTATCGGGATATACAATATTCCTCTTACCTCCAACTTAATCCCCTACCGCAAACTTGCCGACACGCTTGAAGAATCAGGTTTAGATTACACCGTTATTCGCCCCGATTGGTTTACGTATGGCAATGAAGTGGATTATCATATTACGCGTAAAGGTGAACCCGAAGTGGGCGGTGCACTTTCAAGGAAAAGCATAGCCACTTTTATTTCGGAAATTATAAAGAATCCGGAATTGTATAAAAATGAAAATCTGGGAATCAGTAAATTAAATTAAGGTAATAACTCATTGATAGATATGAAAAAAATAGTCAGTTTAAGCATGTTACTATGCTTTGTTATATGTGCTTTTGCACAAGAAAACGATCGTATTCCGGCAAAAGGGCTTGCCGTATTTTCCGGTGATGGGCAGTTCAAACCTTATGACTTTAGCCGACACGAAGTAGGTGACAATGACATTCAGATTGAGATTCTGTATGCCGGAATCTGCCATAGTGATGTTCATCACGTCCGTCAGGATTGGGGAAAAGAGGAATTTCCAATGGTTCCCGGTCACGAAATTGCAGGGCGTGTAGTCAAAGTGGGCAAAAATGTCACTAAATTTAAACTGGGCGACTATGCCGGCATCGGATGTTTAGTCAATTCCTGTGGACATTGTGATTATTGCAAAAAAGGATTGGAACAATATTGTAAAGAAGCCGTATTGACTTACCATGATCATGATCAATTTCATAACAATGAAACCACGCAAGGAGGTTATTCAAACACGATTACCGTAACCGAAAAATTTGCGATTACTATTCCTCGAAATGCAGATCTGAAAAAGGTTGCTCCGCTTCTATGTGCAGGTATTACTACTTATTCGCCAATACATTATGCCGGCGTAAAAAAAGGTGATAAGGTCGCTGTTGCGGGTTTTGGTGGTTTGGGACATATGGCTGTACAATATTTGGTAAAGATGGGAACAGAAGTAACAGTCTTTGATATTTCGGAAGAAAAACGTGACGATGCAAAGCGTTTTGGCGCTGTAAGATATGTGAATGTAAGCAATCCGGAAGAGGTTAAGGGATTGGAGGATTCGTTCGATTTTCTTATCAGTACCATTCCGGCTCACTATGACCTTAATATGTATTTGAAAATGTTGAAATTGAACGGGCAACTGGCTATTGTCGGCGTTCCTCCTTTTGAGAATATGCCTACTATCGGTGTTGATAAATTTGTATGGGCAGGAAACCGTAAGGTGTTTGGTTCTCAGATTGGAGGCATTCCCGAAACACAGGAAATGTTGAATTATTCTGTAGCTAATAATATTTATCCCGAAGTAGAACTTGTCAAGGCGGACGGAGCAGCAGTTACAGATGCTTATAAAAATGTATTAGCCGGAAAAGTAAAGTTCCGCTATGTGATAGATATGAAGACATTAAAATAACAAACTAAAATGTTTAAACGAATGAAAAATAAATTAATCACAGCAATGTTGTTTATCGTATTTGGCCTGACATTCAGTGATGTTTCGGCACAAAATAAACAAATAAAGAATGCACCTGAAGAGCAAGTAATCTCCACTAAGGGACTTGCCAAATTCTCGAAAGATGGAAACTTTCAACCATACACATTTACCCGCCATGCCGTTGGCGATGACGAAATTCTTATCGAGATACTTTATGCAAGTATCTGCCACAGCGATATTCATACCGCAAAGGGCGAATGGGGAGAAGTGGAATATCCCCTTGTGCCGGGACACGAGATAGCCGGACGTGTGACCAAAGTGGGTAAGAATGTAACCAAGTTTAAGGTTGGTGATTATGCCGGTGTCGGCTGTATGGTAAATTCGTGCAGAGTATGCGAATATTGTGAAGAAGGTTTGGAAAACTACTGCCTGAAAGGAAATGTAGGCACCTATGCTTCGCACGATTATACACACAATAACGAATACACACAAGGCGGCTATTCGGACAAGATTGTACTTGCCGAAGATTTTGCCATCAAGATACCGGCAAATGCCAATTTGGAAAAGGTTGCCCCATTGCTTTGCGCGGGTATTACAACCTATTCTCCTATCAGGCACGAACAGGTAAAGGCAGGTGATAATATTGGTATTGCAGGTTTTGGTGGATTGGGACATATGGCATTACAGTATGCCGTTAAATTGGGAGCCAACGTTACGGTGTTTGACATTACAGAAGATAAACGTCAGGATGCTTTGAGGATGGGTGCAAAGAAATATGTAAATGTGACCAAACCTGAAGATCTGCAAGGTCTGAACAATACTTATAAATTCATACTAAGCACCATCCCTAAAAAATATGATTTGAATATGTATCTGCAAATGTTGAAGCTGGACGGCGATTTTGTTATAGCAGGTTTCCCTGCAATAGCTGATTTGCCAAGCATAACATCGGGACAAATATTATTTGGCGGCACCCGCAAAATATCAGGGACAATGATAGGCGGTATTGCCGAAACACAGGAGATGTTGGACTATTCGGTAGCGAACAACATTTACCCAGAGGTGGAAGTCATCAAGGCTGAAGGCGCAGCTATCGACCATGCATATCAAAATGTGCTCGACGGCAAGGTAAAGTTCCGTTATGTGATAGATATGAAGACACTAAAATAAATATTCGATAAAATAAAGTATGAGCATCATCAGGCATTTATTTTTACTGACAATTTTGTTTTCGTCTGTGATGCCTGTCATGATGGCTCAGACAACAGACAATAACAGAAAGAATATGACTTCATTTACAGATAAAGGGATACACGCACCCCAAGAATGGTTTACCGGAACGGTATGGTTGAATATGAATGTTGCGCCAGCCGACGGATACAATGTGAATATCGGAACTGTAACTTTCGAGCCGAAAGCCAGAACCAATTGGCACAGCCACACATCGGGACAGTTGCTTTTTGTGATCGAAGGAATCGGCTATTATCAGGAACAGGGAAAACCTATTCAGCTGATACAAAAAGGTGATGTGGTGAAGATACCTAAAAATGTAAAACATTGGCATGGAGCTTCGTTGAACAGCCAAATGCGCCATATTGCCATGATTTCGGATGTGGACAAAGACAAAACCGAGTGGTATGAGCCTGTCAATGACAATGACTACAATAGCTATGCTACCCAGCCTGCTGTCGCAAATGAGCGCATAAGCCCTCAGGCATCGGCGTATCACAATCTGTTGTGGCCCGACTATAAATCGAAAGTGAAGGACAGTGATCCCGATCTGGTAGCAGTGTTCGACAATTTTGCTTTCGACGAAGTAGTGAACCACGATACAATGGATGTAAAAACCCGCACGATCCTGATTCTGGCATCTACTATCGGTAGTCAATCACTAACCGAATATCGTATGTTTGTCAATGCGGCACTGAATGTGGGTGTTTCGCCTACCGTAGTTAAGGAAGTTTTGTATCAGGCTGTTCCGTATGTAGGCATATCGAAAGTTATAGATTTTATAGCTGCGACCAACGATATTTTTACAGAAAGGAATATTGCTTTGCCCTTGGAAAGTCAATCAGCCACTACACCCGACACAAGGCTTGAGAAAGGTCTTGCTACTCAGAAAGCGATCTTTGGTAACCGTATCGACGATATGTATAAAAATTCGCCAAAAGATTTACTGCATATCCAACAATATTTGTCAGCAAACTGCTTCGGCGATTATGTGGCACGCGGTGGGTTAGATATTCCCACAAGGGAAATGGTAACCCTTGCATTTCTTATCGCATTGGGTGGTACTGAGGGACAAATAAAAGGGCATATACAGGGCAATGCCAATGTGGGCAATGGTCGCCAAGCGCTTATCAACCTGATGACGCAATTGTTACCCTATGTAGGCTATCCGCGTACATTGAATGCAATTAACTGTCTGAATGAAGTTTTACCGGAATAAAAAAGAAAAATATATGAAGAATGTAACATTAAATAATGGCATTGATATGCCGATACTAGGATTGGGAGTTTACCAAATTCCTGATTTCAACGAATGTAAACGGACGGTATTGGATGCTCTCGAAGTGGGGTATCGTTCTATTGATACAGCATCGGCATACGACAACGAAGAAGCAGTAGGCGAAGCCATCAGCGAAAGTGGACTGAAGCGGGAAGAGATATTCCTCACCACAAAACTATGGATTTCCGATACGGGATATGAGCGTACGCTGAAAGCAGCCGAATTGTCGATGAAAAAATTGAAGGTCGATTATCTGGATTTGTACCTCATTCATCAACCATTTGGTGATATATATGGATCGTGGAGGGCAATGGAAGAATTGTATAAGCAAGGTAAAATACGGGCTATCGGCGTAAGCAATTTTTATCCTGACAGAGTGATGGATTTGATCTTAAATAACGAGATTGCACCAGCTGTGAATCAGATAGAAACACATCCATTCTACCAACGTATCGACGATCAGCAATTCATGGTAGAGAATGGTGTGCAGATAGAATCATGGGCACCCTTTGCAGAAGGCAGAAATAATTTATTTCAGAATGAGAGATTATCGGTTATCGGTAAAAAATACAATAAGTCAGTGGCACAGGTTATATTGCGATGGCTGGTTCAACGAGGGGTAGTTGTGATACCCAAATCGACCAAGAAAGAGAGGCTGATTGAAAATATCAGTGTGTTTGACTTTGAATTGTCGGCCGATGATATGGCGGTTATCAAGTCTTTGGATACAAGCAAAAGTCTGTTTTTCAGTCATCGTGACCCCGAAATAGTTAAAATGCTTAATTCGTGGAAATAAAGATATTAATTAACGAATAAAGAAAATAAAAATGGAAACAAAACAAGTAAAAGCATACGGAAAAGAATCGGTGACACAGCCGTTGCACGAAATGACTATCAACCGCAGAGTAATACAGCCACACGACGTGGAATTTGAAATCCTTTATTGCGGCATTTGCCACTCTGACTTGCACCAGATCAAAAATGATTTTGGGGGTACGATGTGGCCGATTGTACCCGGACACGAAATGGTTGGCAGGGTAACTGCTGTGGGTGGACATGTAAAAGACTTCAAAGTAGGAGAACTGGCTGCAGTGGGTTGTATTGTAGATAGTTGCGGGCACTGCGAGTATTGCGAAGATGGTATAGAACAATTTTGTGACGAAGGTGTTACTTTCTCGTTCAACAGTGTAGATAAAGTTTCGGGTGGGCACACGTTCGGAGGTTTCTCAAAAACATACGTTTGCAACGAAAAATATGTGTTGCATATGCCGGCTTTCAAAGATCTAGCCTCGGCAGCACCATTGCTCTGTGCAGGTATTACGGTTTATTCGCCACTAAGACATTGGGGAGCAGCTCCGGGCAAAAAAGTCGGTATATTGGGTATCGGCGGTCTGGGGCATTTAGCTATCAAGATAGCAAAAGCAATGGGTGCGGAAGTGATTGTATTCACACATTCGGCAGCCAAAGTAGAGGATGCGATCAGATTGGGAGCCGATAAAGCCGTGCTGACATCGGATGCGGCGCAAATGGCAGAATATGAACGGAAAATACATTTCATTATCGACACCGTTTCGGCAAAACACGATGTGAATGTTTACCTCGATCTGCTTCGTCACGATGGCAGTGTTGTACTGGTAGGTCTGCCTCCTGAACCACTAGAGATAGGTGCATTTAATGTTATTTCGGGACGAAAGAGCTTTTCGGGTTCCAATATCGGTGGTATTGCCGAAACACAGGAAATGCTCGATTTCTGTTTCAAACATAACATAACAGCCGAAAGTGAGATTATCAACATCGATTACGTTAATACGGCATTTGAACGCTTGGAGAAAGGTGATGTGCATTATCGTTTCGTTATTGATATGGCCTCTTTGAATCAATAAGTTTTTGTTAATTTAACCCAACTATATACTTCAATGTACCAAAATGACTAAACATATTTTATATTATTAGATAATAGAGATAATCAAAAATACTTTATTACGATTAAATAGACATGTTAGAATTTTTTGTACATCAATGTATATAGTTGGGTAAATAAAATATAGTAATACTAAAATTCACAATATAAGATAGCTTTTTATACTAATTACTGATTGCTCCAACTCCTTTTTTATTCGGTTTAGTTTTCGCAGTAGTCTCCGTTTTCCGGATCGAATGAACGGCTTCCGCTATCAGACTGACCGAATTATCAATTCCGAGCGATGATGAATTGATTACCATATCGTATTGCCCTGCATCATTCCATTTTTTTCCTGTGTATTGCCAATAGTGGTTTGCCCTTACCTGATTGACGCGCTGTATCTCTCTTACGGCTTTCTCTTCGTCGTACTTAAACTCTTCCATCACCCGGTGTTTTGCAAAACCAATATCAGATACAATAAAAAGTTTGAGACAATTGGAATGATCCTTTAAAATGTAGTTAGCCGCACGACCGATAATTACACACGATTGCTTCGATGCCAGTTCCCGTATAATCTGACATTGGGTTATAAAAACCTTGTCATCGTCAGATAAATCTACGTATGCCGGAACTTGCCTGTCTGTGATAATATGCTCTAATAATTTTGAAGTGGAAACATTCTGCTCTATTTGCTTTACAAAGGCAGGATCTAAACCCAATTTTTCCGATGTTTCGGTTATGATTTTATTATCATAGAATGCAATTCCAAGCTGTTTAGAAAGCTTTAGTCCGATTTCATGGCCTCCGCTACCAAATTCCCGCCCGATTGTGATAACAAATATATTTTTATCGGAGATCTCTTCTGCAACTTCGCCGAGATAAGATTCCTTGCTGTTATTCAGTATAATATCGAGCCAATTTAACCGGAAAGAGAAGAAACGAACCATAACTCCGACAAAAACCATTGAAACTAAAGTTGCTACTCCTACAATATTCCATTTCCAAGTATGAAAGAATAGAAAAGTGAATGCTGCCCCGATGGCCACTAATGTTACATCATTATAAATCTTGGCTTTCCCAAAATCGAATCCGGTAACTTTTGACAATGCTACGCAAAACCCTTCGCCGGGCAATAGCAAGGCATTGCAACGCACTTCGCAGGCGATACCAAAACCAAGAATAGCACAGGCTGCAAAAAGTTGAACAATTCGCAATATGTAGCCGAACGCGGAATTGTCCCAAACGCACCAAGAAGTCAATAGCATTGCCAGGTCGATAAAAACACCGAACGCAAAGCCTGTTACCATCTGCAAAAGTTGTACCTTTTTAAATTGTCTCCTCAGCAATACGATCTGAAGCAATATAAGGATTGTATTCATGCAGATAGTGTATTGACCTATAGTCCACGACGGTACTGTAAATGTCAATCCGAATATATCAATATGCACACGCTGAGCAAGACTCCAGACATAAGGCAGCAGGGAGATGGCTGACGAGCCCAAATCGGAGCGCAAAGTTAATGCGACACCGATAGACATGACAAACAAAGATGCCACAAATATGACATACTTACGTACCGTCCTATTTACGGCATCATTACCCTTATTCACAACTGAGTTTCCCTGCTTTTATATCATCTACCATACCCTGATAAGGAGCCCGAGAAATCACTTTTTCATTATTTATTCCTTCATTCTTGGCATAGGTGATTGTTGCAAATTCCGGAACTACATATTTGGGATAGGTACTATATTTTTCACGGCTTTCTTCCATCAGAGAAATGAAATCGTTCTGAAAACAAACAGTTATTTCGGGATGTTCGTGTACCCATTTAGGGAAGAATATTATGCCATGCAGTCTCTTGTCTTTTGGCATGAACGAAACACTCACATCTGTTCCGGTTGGCTCTGTCCACGATATTTTATACACATCGTCTGTTAATTTTACCAAATCCACCTTTTGGTCTTTTACCCAACGTCCACCAACCATACCACTATGAATCCGATAATCAATCGTATTTTCATTTTTCACATAAAGCTCATATTCCCATCCGTTTTCATACGTATAGATGAAATGAGAACCAATAAAATAATCCATATATTCTGTGTTTTTTATTTTATGCAAATGTAGAGCAGCAACTAACATTACTTGTTATCTGTTAGCATCTATTTCACTTGTCCATAAGAGTCAAAATAGCTATTTTTGTTGTTATGAAAAAACAGGTAAAACAAGAACGGTCACAGGAGGAATTTTATTTTTGTTGCTATGAAAAGCTAAAACAGAGGGAGTTGAGCGAAAGGTATTTTAAAGTTATCCTAATAATGTCAGGGACTGCTGTCCTTTCAAGTGTGAATCAAACGATAACGGTAAAAACAGGAGAGTTTGTATTTGTCAATCGCGGTGGATTTTCGAGGATACGTATGTATCCGGAGAAAAAAAAGCCGTTCAGATTATTATGTTTGAATTTTACAGATAAATTTTTAGATAGTTATATCCATGATAAAATCCATCCATCCGGAACGAAGGCGAGGGTTGATGCATTCGTGCCTATTAAATCGAATATAATGTTAGAAGCATTATTTTCATCCCTCGACACTTATGCTGTGAATAACATTTGGCCGGACAAAACAATGGTCACATTAAAACTACAAGAGTGTACGCATATCCTATCTTTGGATTATCCTCAATTGCTCAATCAAATGTTGTATAAACAAAATGGGGGACCGTTGGGATTAGAGGAATTTATGAATGATAACTATCTGTACAATGCTTCTTTAGAACGATTTGCAACATTGTCGGGAAGAAGCCTTTCTTCTTTCCGACGCGAATTTAAGCGTATGTTTGGAACTACGCCCAACAGATGGCTGATAAAAAAGAGATTGGAAGTTGCCTACAAAAGAATAGTTGAGGATGGATGCAGCCCTTCCGGCATTTATTTAGAGTTGGGCTTTGAAACATTATCTCATTTCTCTCGCAAATTTAAAGAGCAGTATGGCATACCTCCGTCAAAATTGCATTGAGAGGAGAAGAGAAATTAGATTAGATTAGATTAGATGTTTGTACAGCTATCCTCAGTTGTTAGATACACAGATAATACTTATTGAAAATCTATTATTCTGCATCTAAAGTCTGAGCTAGTTTTTTCAAGCTCGAAATGAAGATATCATCACAAATAAGAGGTTCTCCAACATAAGTTTTCCCTTCGGGTGTAATTGTCCCTTCTTTCAAAATAGGGTTCCTTAATATGATTTAAATTTTAAATAATAAAAGAGAAACATGCTTTTAATTGCCTATAGGGTTCAATCATAACACATATTTCTCTTTTATTTTTGATAACTGAAATTGTTTAATATTTAATTATTTTCAAAATTTTATCTCTAACACAGACTAAATATATTCCTTTTGGCAAGTATTCTATTGAAATTCTCTCATCTGGTTCAATTGTTTTTTGCAATATAATTTTACCATTAATATCCAATAATACTAAATCCATACTCATAGAAACTCCTGAGATATAAAAATAGTCACTAACGGGATTTGGATATACGAATAGAGTTTTTGATAAGTCTAAATCTTCGGTTTCTATCCCGGATGACTCTTTCGTTTCAAAGCTTCCATTAGAGATTCCTATAGCAGCAGCATTTTCGTTGTATGCAATCAGAGAGAAATAGTAGGTCGTCAATAAATCTAAATCATTTATTGTACACGACAAGATTGGACTTACAGCTGTGCTTCGTATGATATTTCCCCCTGCATCTAAATAAAAATCTGCAACTGTTTGAGTACGATTGGCATCGCTATAAACTGATAAGGTGTAATTTGCCGCATCGGAAGAAGCTACCCATGAAATGCTAGCTGAATTATTTTGGGTTTTAATTTCAATGTTTTCATCTACAATAGGTAATTCAGAGATATTCAGGAAATCTTTCCACCCATTGGCTATTTGGTAAGAGGTTTTACTACCAGCGAGGACGCTCAATTTACAATAATTGCGATTAACTCCGTCAAACGTATTATTCCATGTAATACTCGGTGGAACCAAATTAAGACTGGCAATATGAGATAAGGCCGAACAACCGTAAAATGCACTATTACCAATATTTTCCAAGCTATTTCCGAGAGTGATGGAAGTTAATGCTTCACAACCATAAAAAGTATAATCTCCGATGGTTGCCACATTATTGGGTATTGTAATGGATGCAATATTTTTGCATGAGCGAAAGGCATTATCAGGTATTCTTTGTACCTTGTTTCCTATATTTATGGTGATTAATTTCTCACAACCTTTAAATATTGAAACGAAAATAGATCCGATAAGCCAATCTGCAGATTGGAAAGATCCTCCTGTTTTGATACAATTTGCGGCATTAAAGTTAACCGTGGTCAAACCTTCACAATCCGAAAATGCTCCTATCGGAATATTCTCTACTTCACTCCCAATATTTATAGTTGTCAGATTTTTACATTCTTTAAGCAGAGGAACAAAATAATAATCACCACCAAGCCCTGGAAGTCCATTAAGGCTGACATATCCCATTTTTCTACAACTTATCGCATTGTAGTTCAACTCGATCAGGTTGATGCAATTTACAAAGGCATTCTCCCCGATGCTATCGACGCTTTCAGGAATAGTAACAGAGAGGCGTGCTGGGGGACACATTATCAGTACAGTCTTTTCTTTATCGAACAGTGAACCGTCAAAAGAACTATATGATGTATTGGATGAGTTCACATTAATTGTTTCCAGAAGACTATAATCCGAGAAGGTATTTCCACCAAGATTTGTTAGTCCATTTTCTATCTCAACTATTTTTATAAAATTTTGATATAAATACCATGGGGTATTGGTATTAGAATAATCTGTCATTTCTCCTATGCCTTCAATAGTTAAGCTTCTTGAGGAAAGATTAAGTGTCCATGTTAAGTTATCACCACAAAAACCTGTTGGATTCTGCATTGGCTGGTCATCGATTATGTTCAGAAAATCTTTCCATCCGTTGGCTATTTTGTATGCCGTATGACTTTTTTCCGGAATTTTGAGGAGGCAAGTTGAAGTTGGAACATTCTCAAATTGCGCTGTAGTAGGAGGGATTGGATTTAAACTTATTATTTCCGCAAGTCCACTACAATTACCTAAAGCATTCAGTCCGATAGTCTTGATTTTATCGGGAATAGAGATTGAAGTAAGATTCTTGCAGCCGAAGAATGTGCTGTTTTTGATAGTTTTTAGATTACTGGGAAGAGTAATTGATGTAAGGCTACGACAATCATAAAAAGCCTTTTGCCCAATGTGTGTTACACTATTTGGTAGAATAATAGAATCTAAATTATGACATCCCGCAAAAGCTGCATCAGGGATATTGGTTACTTCAGTACCAATAATCACTTTTTCTAAAGATGTACACTCCAAAAATCCACCTGATTCACAGTTTGTTGCATTAAAGTTTACCTCCTTTAAGCTGGAGCAGCCGCTAAAAGCAGACTCTCCAATGCTAACAACCTTTTGAGGAATAGTAACCGAATTTAAATTATTGCATCCGAAAAATGCATAACTTGGAATATTTGTAGTTTTATTACCAATAATCAGGGATGTAAGTGAAATTGAGTTATTATGTTTAGAAATAGCAGGAAATGTATTATCACCCATATGAGTGCAATTTATGGGGTTGAAATACAATGTAGTTAAATATTTTCCATTAAAAACATTACCTCCAATTGAAGTTATATTTTCTCCTATTATTGCTGTTTTAACATAAAAGCCGTACCATGGAGGGTTTTCTCCAAAATAATAACCTCTAAGCTCTCCATCACCATCAATGAAAAGAGTATTTGTTGCATCATCTAGTTTCCAATATAGTATGTAGCTGTCATTAGCCTTAAGCATATTATGAAATGTTCTCAGCCATGTATCCTTGTTCCAAACATGTTATTTTTCTTTCTTTCTTTCTTTCTCATGATTTATACCCTTAATAAAGGTAATATTCTCAGCTTTTCGGATGTAAGCTTTTGCTGAATCCGGATAATCCGCTATCAGTTTATTCAATAAAATGCTTACAGAATCAATGTTGCATACTCAACCCCCACTATGATCATAAGGAGTTTTTTTTGTAAAATCTGAACTATAGATATCTTATCTCCGTGTTTTTTCGCCTGATTTATAATATGATATTTCGTGTTTTAATGAATCAATACTTTGTCCATTCATCGTTATCGAAAATAACCAACAAGAAATAAAGAATGTATTTTCATAATAGTTCTATTCTTCTTTTAAAGACTTCCAATACAGATAATCCGCTATTTGATAGAGAGCATAGCTTTTATCTTTAAACTGTTTATCAAGTACTTTTCCTTCACTCAAAGAATCAATCAGTTCTCCGAGTTCTATTGAAATGCATTTTGTTTTAAAAGTACCATAAGTAATAATCCATGGAGAATAGTAATAGTTAGGCTGATAACTATCGTTACTGATAATAATAGTTTCATTATTCGAAAGAGTGAAGCTTAGTTTTATCCAGTTGGTAGTTGTACTCCAACCCCTAAAATGTATATCAAAAATTTTGGTCAAGACAGAATCGGGAATACTATTTATAGAATCAACGATATTCATATAAAAACTATAGTCAGTATCTTCTCCGGGAAACGTTTTTAAATCTAGAAAATCCCAACCACCATCTTTTTTATTTATTCTGTCTTGGATTTCTTTTTTATATTCAACGATATCTGTTGGGCTAAATTTAAAGTCTTTTATTGAGATAACTTGTGGAGCTAAGTTATTTATCCGATTAAAAATGTCATTGACGAGTTTACTGTCTTTTTCAGATAAAAGAGATAATGACGTATTCTTATTATCTTTTATCTTTCTATATACAGATCCAACCTTTTCATATTTATCTGTTGCCAGTTGAAAGTGAAAACAACCTTGGCTCCCCGATTCAATGGTAAATGATTGGACTGTTATATTAGTATCACCTATTAGTTTTGCTGGTAATAGATATGGCTCTACAGTCTTGTTATTTAGATCTACTATATAGTATGCGTCTAGATTGCTTGATGTCAGGAGTTTATTATCATATACAAATAATCCACTTAACTCTTGTGGTAAAATAAAGCTTCTGAACCATAATTTTCGTTGATTATCATATTGTAAAATGTCAGAATCCGAAATACCAATTCTCTCTCCCTGCCACAAAATAGTATCTTCTGGTTCAGATATGCTTATATCTTGTGTGAAGATGCCATTTCGAATGAACTTCTTTTCACTAATTTCGCAGATTGAATTGTGATTTACGGTAAACAAACTGTTGTTTTTGACGCTTAATGCATTCGGAGCTTCTATTTTGTCTTTAGACTGCCATAATTGCTTTAGATTGCTATCTAATAAGGATACTGTTAAATCTTTATTAACAACATAGATATTCCCAGATTCCGTAATTTCAAAGTCCAAAGCATTTTCGATGGGCATCCAATGAATAGAGTCTATCTTTGAATAAAATACTTTACCTAATTGCTTAACAAGATACTTATCATTCAGGATTCTCGTCTTATTAATCCTCGGTAGGTCATTTCGTCCTGTTGTGACCCATTTAACTTTTTTCTGATCCAGCGGAGTTTCTATTTTCTTCCATGTTTTGCAATTGTCCTGTGTCTGGTATAATACATTCCAAGTTGAACCAAATAACCCATGCTTGCCATCAGGAGCAAAATGGACGGTTATAAACCTTAAGTTTCCGGTTTTTTCAACTTTGTCAAATTTCCTCCAAGTCTTTCCATAATCTTCTGTATAGTAAATCAATTGAGATGATCCGCTCATCCAAGCTTTACCATTATTTGAGATATATGCACAATCGATCCAACTACCTTTTCCAAATATAACTTTGTTCCAATGTTTTCCTCCATCCTCCGATCTATATACAAAATTGTACGACATATTATCACCACTCATGTACCCCGAAATCATCAATATATCTTCTGTGAAGAAATTAATTCTTTCAAAAATTTCGCCTATTGCTGAGGAATAAATGTCTAAATTCCCGAAAGGGCCTAAATGCCATAAACTGTCTATATTGTTAGTATAATACACATTACCAGCTTTAGTTGCAATCCATATTTTTTCGGATGGGCTAATACCGATTTCACTAAATCCGCCTGAAATAGGAAGTCTCGCTCTATAATCCTTTTGTCCAAACAATAGAACAGGAAATAGTATAATTACGAGTAAAATATAGTTTTTCATAAAATAGATCTTTTTATTCTACTAATATAGAGAATATTTCTTTTTAAAATCCATAAATGAAGTTGTAAATTTGAAATCATTGGAAGCTAGACACTTTAATAAATTTATCATTGGTAACCAATTAATTAAAAGATCTACTACCGATTAACGGCTACAAATCATCAAATAGTATATCTCTTGAACATTTTATTTTAAAATATTTTTTTTGTATATCGACAAGATAAGTCTACCTTTCTCCGGCATTCCGGGTACGGTCTAAATTGCCCGGTCTTATTTTCATATGCAACGAAAGTCGATTGAGATACATCCAAGAAGAAAGTCTATGTGTAAATTTGCATTATCAATTTAAACAAAATAGAAACCGATTTTGATGGTGGATGGGTTTGCGACAGTGAGGAATACTACAATATGATTTCGTCAGCAACAGCCTTGGGACGTGTAGGATTGCCTAATGATATTGGCGGCGTGGTAGCTTTTCTTTGCACCGACGATGCTTATTGGATCAATGCACAACGAATAGAAGTATCGGGCGGACAAGCCGTCTGATTGAATTAATCAGAGAGATAAAAAATCAACAAACTATGTCAATCGAAAAGTTTCGAATAGAAATACCTGACCAAATATTAACTGATTTGTCTGTCAGGCTTAAAAATACAAAATGGTCTAAAAACATGGACAATGTAGACTGGAATTTTGGGACGAACAACAACGTCCTTAAATCGGTAGTTGACTATTGGATAAACGATTATGATTAGAAAGCACAAGAGAAGGAGTTGAATAAATATCCACAATTCAAATGCAGGATTAACGATGCCGATATTCACTTTTACCACATCAAAGGAAAAGGGAAGAATCCGATTCCGCTTATTCTGTCGCACGGCTGGCCGGATAGTTTTCTGCGTTATCAGAAAATCATCCCCTTGTTGACCGACCCCGAATGTTTTGGTCGAGATTCAGATGATTCGTTCGACTTGATTATTCCTTCCTTACCCGGATTTGGATTTTCTACGTTGCCCGAATCGAAAGGAATAAACAATGCCGGAATTGCCGACCTGTGGAAAATATTGATGGTAGAAAAATTGGGATACAAGAAGTTTGGAGCCGTTGGAGGAGACATGGGTTCGGGCGTTACACGGTATCTGGCATTTAAGTATCCCGAACATATCATCGGAATACACCTTACGGATGTAGACATAATCAGAGACCTCACTTTTGGCAACGAAGCTGACCTTTCGCCCGACGAAAAGAAGTACAAGCAAAACGCCATGCAATGGCTTTCGCAAGAGGGGGCATATATGTCGATACAGTCTACCAAGCCGCAAACCTTAGCTTATGCATTGTCCGATTCGCCTGTTGGTTTGGTTGCATGGTTGTTAGAGAAGTTTTATTCGTGGAGCGATTGCGATGGGAATATAGAAAACAGATATACCAAAGACGAATTGCTGAATAATACAATGATTTACTGGCTTACGAATTCCATAAGCACTACGATGCGGATGTATTACGAAAACACACATTCGCTGCCCAAATTGGGAAAGATTGAAGTACCAACAGGGATAGCCCTGTTTCCTAAAGACATCTTACTGCCACCTAAGACGTGGGTAGAGGATAATCTGAACCTCGTTCATTGGTCAATAATGCCGGAAGGCGGCCACTTCACGGCAATGGAAGCACCACAGGCTTTTGCCAATGATGTGATTAAGTTCTATCAGAAGATAAAAAAGTAAAAAATGAAGCCTTACTTTGTTTTGGATACATATAACTATAATTTGGAAACATTCGCCCGATATAGTCTTCATAATTTTGCATTGTAAACTTAATTTATACAGTATGCAAAAAGTATCATTCAAAAACAGAGATTGGGAAGTGGCGGGTCATCTGCATTTACCCGATAATTTCGATTCTGCCGAAAAATATTCTGCAATCGTATGTGTACACCCCGGCAGCAGTGTTAAAGAACAGACTGCCGGACTATATGCCAAGCAATTGGCCAAAGCAGGATTTATAGCATTAGTTTTTGATGCATCTTTTCAGGGCGAAAGCGGTGGCGAACCGCGACATTTGGAGAATCCCGCTACACGGGTAGAAGACATTCGCTGTGCTGTCGATTTTCTTACAACACAGACATTTGTAGACGACAACAGAATAGGTGTTCTCGGTATCTGTGCCGGAGGCGGTTATGCAGCCAATGCCGCAATGACCGAACGACGTATAAAAGCCGTTGCAACCGTATCGGGGACAAATGCGAGCAGGGCTTTTCGCGAGTCAAATCCGCTTGCAACCTTAGAATCCGTATCGAAACAGCGAACAGCAGAGGCTAATGGAGGCGAAAAACTAATAACCAACTGGACGCCAATCTCTGCCGAAGAAGCTAAAAATGCAGGAATAGATGAGATGGATATGTTACAGGCTATTGACTACTACAGAACACCACGGGGTGAGTACCCGACATCAGACAATAAACTGTTATTTACGAGTATATCGGACTTGATTATGTTCGACGCTTTCCATTTAGCCGAATTCCTACTCACTCAACCATTGTTGGTGATTGTAGGAGATAAAGTGGGCGCATTTGGTTCTTACCGAGACGGATTCGATTTATACAATAAGGCAGCATCGCAAAATAAGAAAATCCATGTTGTAAAGGGTGCAAGCCATTACGATTTGTACGATCGCCCTCATGCTACGCAGGAGGCTGTCGGACAGCTCATCCCCTTCTTTACCGAAAATCTTTAATCAATAATAATGCAAATCATCAATTCTTTGTCCGAGTTTCATCGGTTATTATCCCTTCCCGAGCCTTTGCACCCATTGGTAAGTGTAGTACTTGTTCCCGAAATACATGCAATAAATGCTGAGGTATGGAAAGGTTTTTCTACTAATTTTTATACAATATCGTTGAAGAAAAATATCCAATCCAAAGTAAAGTACGGGCAACAATATTATGACTTTGACAAAGGAACGATGACTTTTATTGCTCCAATGCAAATTCAGTCAGTTGAGGTAGAGGAGA
>JBKECE010000278.1:0-19706 GCA_047974325.1 Dysgonomonas sp.
TAATATCATTCAAATCATCATCTATGCCAGACATGCGATAATCTATATAACGGTATTGAATATCGCCAAACACAGACAATGCCCAATCAATATCATATTCCGCCTTAGCAAACAAATTATAGTCTTGTTTCTTCGCATTGTTTCTGTTCCATTCATAGTTTGCCGGGATGTTTTCATTGTATTTCACCCATAAAATACGTCCATAATGATCCCCATCGTAATAGCTAGCCATGCCACCTCCCGAAAATCTCAAGTTATTTTTTGCATACGACAACGATACATTGGCTGTATAAAAATCATTCATCATCAATTTACGGTGTATCGCGTCAGATTCTTCATATGTGACACCATTGACTGTCTGATCAGGTAAACCATAGTACGAAGCGAAATTTCGGTCTGTCTTATAGTTTTCATAATAGCCATAGCCGTGATTGTAATTGATATTTGCGTTCAACGTTAGAGTCTTACTCAGAAAGCGTGAATAAGTCAGTTGCGCAATGTCAGAATAGTAATTATCCGTTTCATTTCCATAATAACGGACATTTCCTGCATCGTCCGTATATTCTCCGGCAGGATTGTATCGCCGGTTTTCTTCGAGTTGTTCAGGACTTATCCCCTCCCAAGTGATACCTGTGTGTTGCGTACCATGCAAATAACTCAGACGAAACATATCGTTGCCGGAATAATAAGAAAGTGCAGCATAAAGACTTTGATGATCCACTTTTCCGTTACGGATATAGCCATCTCCCTTCACCTGCGAGTAACGGGCATCAAACGATAGCCCATTCTTTAAAATGCCTGTTCCTGCTGCTAGAGTATACAAATATGTATTGTAACTGCCCAAAGAACCGGATATTTCACCATAAGCTTTTTCTCTGGCTCCAACAGTATTCATCGAAATGCTTCCACCGACCGATGCTGTACCGTTTGTGGATGTCCCCACTCCACGCTGTACCTGCAAACTTTGCAGAGAATTGGATATGTCGGGAAGATTAACCCAATATACCTCCTGACTCTCCGGATTATTGAGCGGCATACCGTTAAGAGTCACATTTATGCGAGTGGCATCAACACCTCTTATCCGCAATGATGTGTTTCCGACTCCGGATCCATCCTCCGAAAATGCTACCACAGAGGGTAATGTTTGCAAGATGTAAGGAATATTTTTCGCAGCGTTATCTTTTTTTATCTGCTGCTGACTGAGGTTAGAATAAGCTACCGGAGCATTGTCTCCTGCCCGTGTAGACAAAACAGTCACTTCATCCAGTTTCACTTGTTTGAGACTATCGGGCCGCTCTTCAGCCCAAAGCATCGAGCCTGTCATTAAAGCTCCTGCAATAAATAAGAATTTCTTTTTCATTTAAAAATTAATCATTAAATAAATAAAAAAGAGGTTTTTTTAAAGAGATTTACCTAAAATGTGAAGTAGAAAATGCGTGTGCACAAAAAGCATATCTATTTCCCTCCGCCGGCATTATCCGGATCAGGTTTGATGGGTATGATCTCAGCCCGTATTATTAAGGCACCCCTAAGATTAGGATGCGAAGTTATATGATTTTTGAATCCTTCCATCACGTTTTAATATAAAATTTCAAATTTTCTTTTTTTTATTTATTTTAAAATTATTCATAAAATAATTTGGTTTATAAAATAAACTACTTTATATTTGCATCATATTTAATTATAAAAACAAACATCATTATGAAAAAAGTATTATTAGCAACAGCAATCGCAACAATGACTATCGTATTCGGAACAAGCCTGAACGCACAAAACAAATTGACCGTAAAAGTCAGTAATTTGGAGAACTCAAAAGGAACATTGATGGTAGCACTATTTGATTCGAAAACACCATTTTTAGGGAAAGCGACTCATGGAGAAATGACTAAGATCACAGGCACAGAGGCAGAAGTAACTTTTGAAAATCTGCCTGGAGGTGAATACGGGGTAGCACTTTTCCAAGATGCAAACAATAGCAACACGCTAGATTTGGGACAATATGGGATCCCTACCGAAAAATATGGTTTCAGCAATAATATAGATCCTGCTGCAACAAAAGGAACTCCAACATTTGAACAGTGTAAATTTGAATTGAAAGGCAATAGCACTATTGAAATAAAAGCGATTGCCGCTTCCAAATAAAGATATTCTCTCTTTTTTATTATTTTTACAAACTCAAACACTCCGAAACGATGGAAAATAAATTTAACGAGCAAGACAGTCTGAAATTGATTAGTGAAATGATTACGCAAACACGTAATAACATTCAGGTCGGATCGGCTAATTCAATTATATTCTGTGGCTATTTTGTTGCCGCCACAGCTATCACAGAAGTTATACTAGTGAATTTCAGCACTCTGTCACACAAGGTTAATTGGATTTGGCTCCTGATGATACCTATGTATTTCATTAGCTTGATAATCAATCGGAGAAAAGATAAGAGAGCAATCGTACGCACTCCGATAGACAGAATAACACATAGCATCTGGATAGGGTTCACCATATCTATCATCATCGCTTTGAGTACTATTTTTGCCAGTGTATACGTCTTTCAAACATGGCTTGTTTGCATATTCATCACTCCTGTACTGTTGCTGCTGACAGGTTTGGCTCAATACATGACAGGGACGGTAAGCAAATTCAGACCATTCATCAACGGAGCTTATATTTTTTGGATCGGCGCTTTATTATCAGTGTTTTCATACAAAGTTTTCGGAAATGACAACGGTCAATTCATAATTCTGGCTATCTGCATGATCACAGGATTTGTTATTCCGGGACATATATTGAACCGTAAAGCAAAAGAGCATGTTTAAGGAACTGGATCCATTGTTACATTCCCAACTTAGGTTGGCTATTATGTCTCTACTATTATCGGCAGAACAAGCAGATTTTGTGTTCATCAGAGAAAAGACAGGAGCCACAGCCGGAAACCTGAGCGTTCAGATCGAAAAATTGAGTGAAGCCGGATACATTGAAGTAAACAAGTTCATAGATGGCAAAAAACCCCGAACGGTATGTAAAATAACAACCAAAGGAATCGATGCCTTTCAGGAATATGTGAAAACATTACAACAATACATTCAAAAATAAACAATACTTTCTACAATTTTAGTTTAACTCTTCTAGATTAAAAGACTGCTTTCAACTCCGTGTTGAGAACAGTCTTTTTATTTTATTGCAGATGTGGAAACACAAACCCCGTTTTCTATATCTATCATAGCATTGATGAGATACATCGTATGATAAAGAGGTATGTCTTCGGCTCTGATGTTACGCACTTCTATGTGGTGTTGCTGCAATAATAACTGACGTTTTATGCCATTCAAAAGAAAACTCTGCGGTGTGAACAATCCACCGGAATCTTGAAAAACAACGTTCGCATAAGAAGTATCCGTTACCAAGCCATTCTTTATGATCAAAATATCATCACCGTCTTGCTTGCGGGAATATAAATCCATGAGTAGACTTCTATCCATAGATTTATATACATAATCAATATCGTCTGATTCCACAAGCGTCAACCTCGATATATTTCTGAAAGAATAAGGCGTAAACTCTACAGATTCAATCTTATTTGAATACAAAATCCGGCATTTAACCAAACCATCACGCAGATGCTCAGGAATGATCTCATCCGGCAAAGGAAGATGAAGGCGGATTCCGAAAAAGCGGAGAGTTGTATCCTGCAATCTCTGCTCATGCAACGGCAGGTTATAAAACTTTCCGTCTTTTATTTTTATGGTTTCAATAAATAAGGGCTGCTTCATGCAAATGGTAAATATATTTTATCTAGAACTTCCTGGTATTCTTTTTCGCAATCACTGTATGCAGTGATTCCACCTCCGCTTCTATAATAAAATCGCCCGGCATCATCCTGTTCAATAAAACGAATCAACACTGCAGAGTCTAAGGTTTTTCCATCATAGTAACCAAATATGCCTGTATAGTATCCTCGGTCTTCATTTTCAGCTGAACGAATCAGATCGACTGTGGCAGCTTTGGGCGCACCCGAAATGGATCCGGCAGGTAACAAATCAAAAATGATATCTCCCAAACGAGACTCATAATCAGGAGGCAACTTCCCTTTTATTTCTGAACTGACCTGCAATATTTCTTTGTCACGTGCTTTTATCCGGTCTACGTATCTGAATCTCTCAACTTTTACGTTGTCTGCAACCATGCTCAAGTCGTTCCTTATCAGGTCGACGATGGTGTTATGTTCTGCTTTTTCCTTGAAATCGTCCAATATCCGTTGCTCTGCATTTTCGATGCCGCCATCAATCGTACCTTTCATAGGATCAGATGATATGAAACCATCTTGTATCATGACAAAACGTTCCGGCGAGAAGCATACAAATTTGTCAGGTAAAAATAATTGATATGCAGCTCTATTTCTGACAAATATCTCTCGTAATGAAACATTTATACTTACAGGCGTTTTCACTGTCAGGTTGGATAAAAAAGAATCACCTCTCCGCAAACCTCTGCTGACAATCTCAAACTTACGAGTATAATGTTCCAATGATAAAGGATCGAACTCAAGGATTGCTTCCACGACATCATTTTCTATGTTTACATCCGATTTATTCCCGATATTTTTCACCTGAAATAAAATAGAATCTTGTTGTAACGGATCATCTATAAAAAAACCATCAGTCATTTCATAGTTTATCCCGAACAAAAAAGGAGAATGAAGGCTGCCTGCCACATTCATCTTCTCTCTTATTTCTGATACCTTTTCCTTTTCGTTCAACATTTCAGCTAAAGTCATCATATATTTGAGAAAACAAATATATCTTTTTTTAATTTTAATCCGATTATTTTATAAAAAACAGGACGTATGAAATCTGGCAAAAAATGCTATCTTTGGGTTAGTTTTAAATATTACAGATATAATTATATTAAAAATATATGTTTCCGGAAGATATTATAGACGAAAATTCTGAAGATCTGAACGACAATTTATCTAATAGCAGCGATAATGATTTTGATGACTCGGAAGATACTAAAGAGCATTCAGAATACAGGGTTCCGCTAAAAGAAACCGAAAACCAGCTGCACCTTTCAGGAATGTATCAAAATTGGTTTTTGGACTATGCCTCATATGTAATTCTGGAACGTGCCGTGCCGCATATCACCGATGGACTGAAGCCTGTGCAACGGCGCATTCTACATTCCATGAAACGGATGGATGATGGCCGTTACAATAAAGTGGCCAATATTATTGGTCACACCATGCAATTTCACCCTCATGGTGATGCATCCATAGGTGATGCCTTGGTGCAACTTGGACAAAAGGATCTGCTGATTGATTGCCAGGGCAACTGGGGAAATGTACTCACCGGAGATGGTGCTGCCGCGCCCCGTTATATAGAAGCTCGCTTGTCCAAATTTGCGGTAGAAGTTCTGTTCAATCCTAAAACTACAGAATGGAAGCCTTCATACGACGGACGCAACAAAGAACCGATTACACTTCCAGTCAAATTTCCGTTACTTCTGGCTCAAGGCGTGGAAGGAATTGCAGTGGGTCTTTCTTCCAAAATATTACCTCACAACTTCAATGAACTGTGCGATGCCGCAATTGCTTATCTCAATGACGAAGAATTCAGCTTCTATCCGGATTTTCAGACAGGTGGATATATTGACGTCAGCCGCTATAACGATGGACAAAGAGGTGGTGCAGTAAAAATAAGAGCTAAAATCTCAAAACTGGACAATAAGACGCTTGTGATCACGGATGTTCCTTATGGAAGAACCACAAGTTCGGTGGTGGATTCTATATTGAAAGCAAATGACAAAGGAAAAATAAAGATCCGGAAGGTGGATGATATTACGGCGCAAAATGTGGAAATACATATACATCTTGCACCCGGAGTTTCTTCTGATAAGACCATTGATGCTCTATATGCTTTCACGGATTGCGAAATAAGCATTTCACCCAACTGTTGCATCATCGAGGACAAAAAGCCTCATTTTCTCAACGTCAGTGATGTGTTGCGCCACACCACCGAAAATACGCGTTTTTTGCTCCAACGCGAATTGGAAATACAAAAAGGAGAACTGGAAGAACAGCTGATCTTTGCTTCACTTGAAAAAATATTCATAGAAGAGCGCATATAAAAAGATAAAGAATTTGAGAACGCTAAAAACATGGATGCCGTTGTTGAGCACATAGACAAACGACTGATTCCATATCAAAAACTGTTTGCCCGTGAAATAAACCGAGACGACATATTGCGGTTGATGGATATCAAAATGGGACGCATTCTCAAATTCAACACAGAGAAAGCCAACGAGCTGATTGCGAAGATTAAAGCCGAAATAGCCGAAATAGAACATAATCTTGCCAATCTGAATGACTATACCATCTCTTGGTATATGATGCTGAAAGAAAAATATGGCAAGCAATATCCTCGAATGACAGAAATTCGCAACTTTGACACAATAGAAGCAACCAAAGTGGTCGAAGCAAATGAAAAACTCTATATCAACAAAGAAGAAGGATTCATCGGGACAGGACTCAAGAAAGATGAATTCATCTGCAATTGTTCTGACATTGACGATATCATCATTTTCTACAAAGACGGTAAATATAAGATCATCAAAGTCGCCGACAAGATATTTGTAGGCAGAAACGTACTGTATGTCAATGTATTTAAACGGAATGACACACGTACAATT
This sequence comes from Dysgonomonas sp., assembly GCA_047974325.1. GTDB lineage: Bacteria > Bacteroidota > Bacteroidia > Bacteroidales > Dysgonomonadaceae > QVMP01. The sequence goes on from JBKECE010000278.1 coordinate 6,685, forward strand.
TACAACATAGCATATCGGCATGGTAAAACCGGACCTTACTACATCAAACGATTTGCAGCAACAGGACTCAGCCGCGACAAAGATTATGATTTGACACAAGGTGAAGTCGGTTCCAAAGTTGTATATTTCAGCGCAAACCCAAATGGAGAAGCCGAAACCATACGAATTATTCTAAAACCCCGTCCACGACAAAAAGTGCTTCTTTTTGAAAAAGATTTCAGTGAAATTGCTATCAAGGGGCGCCAGTCAATGGGAAATCTGCTCACAAAAGCCGATATACATAAAATATCATTGAAGCAAAAAGGCGGATCGACTCTGGGCGGACGCAAAGTCTGGTTTGACCAAGATGTATTACGCCTCAACTACGATGAACGCGGAAAATATCTAGGCGAATTTCAAAGTGATGATCAAATTCTAGTGGTGCATGAAAACGGCGAATTTTATACAACAAATTTCGATTTAAGCAATCATTACGAATCCGGCATCATCGTTATCGAAAAATTCAACTCTAATAAGAACTGGACTGCTGCATTGTATGATGCAGATCAGAAATTTTACTATTTGAAACGCTTCACCTTTGAAGCATCTAATAAGAAACAGAGTTTCTTAGGTGAAAATGCAGACTCCAAATTACTCTTGCTTAGCGAGATAGCATATCCTCGCATCAAGGTTACTTTTGGTGGACATGATGAATATAGAGAAGCCCTTGAGATAGATGCAGATGAATTTATCGGAGTGAAAAGTTTCAAAGCAAAAGGCAAACGTATTTCGACTTATGAAATCAAATCAATAGAAGAGATGGAACCTGTGCGCTTCCCCGAAATAAATGACGAGATAAACGAAAAGAAATTTGAGGTAAGCATTGATGACGAAGATATAGACGACAGAAGTGAAAACGAAATTCTGGATGAAATAACCGGGCAGAAATCCATTACTTTCAGTGATGATGATAAAGAAGAGACGGAATGAAATAATTATTATTTTATCTTTAGCCATTCTATTTTTTATTACAGAAAATACTATGGCTCAAAAAGATAGTATCACTATATTATCAAATCCGACCAACAAAGCGACTTCTTTTGGCATTGGCACGTCGAGCCTGTATGACACTTATCTCTCCATTCTAGAATATAAGGGAACAGCTTTTCGCGTAATGGACGAAAGACGACGCCAAACATCGTGGTTTAATGGAAACTTCGAAAAACAACAGATCATTAACCTTGATTTTTCGGTTGCTGACAACCCTGCAAAAAATGCCTCTGAATATTGGATTCTGTTAGATTATAGTATTGGTGGGCATTACAAGCTATATAACACACACAATTTAAAACTGTCCGGCGGTGCTCTCTGGAACACTGCGGCAGGAGTTCTCTATAATCAACGAAATTCAAACAATCCTGCTTCGGCACGAGCATATAGTAATATCCAACTTTCTGTTTTGGCTTTTTATGATTGGAAACAACTCACATTCCGCTGGCAGATGGATGCTCCCGTCGTTGGGGCACTGTTCTCACCCGAATTCGGGCAGTCATACTATGAAATGTCATTGGGCAACACTTCTCATATCATTAATTTTGCGTCATTGCACAATCAGCGAGCTTTGCGCAACTATATTTCTGTAGACATTCCCTTCAATAAGTTTGCTTTGCGCATCGGATATTTAGGTTCGTTCTATCAAACCAAAGTGAATAACATAACAGCGCACACCTATTCCAATAATTTTATGATTGGGATTGTGTCCGAATCCATCAACCTCAGTCTGAGAAAGAAAAAATGATAGAAAGAGTCTTTCTATACCATACTTTATTTAAAGTATCTGATTATTGCAAAAAATATTTGTGAGCAATCTTCCTTAAATTAAAAATACCTATCTTTGTATTGAAATCCTAGAATCTATTTTTAGATGAACCATTTTTTTTACATATTCCATGAATTAAAGCCCCATGCAAATGTATTTTTTGATTTGAATTGTCCGATCAACATATATTATATTCCTCACTAGATTTATCTTTTGAGGATTTTTTTTGCTTTGTAAATTACAGAAAAAAACGAAAGATATGAATAAGAGAAGTTTGGTATCAATCACCGATTACACGAAGGATGACATACTTAGGATCGTGAATCTGACAAAAAAGTTTGATGAAAATCCCAATCGTCCATTACTCAATGGTAAAGTATGCGCCACATTGTTCTTTGAACCATCTACCCGCACACGGCTCAGTTTTGAAACTGCCGTGAACCGTCTTGGCGGAAGAATCATCGGATTTTCTGATGCAGCCACAACAAGCTCATCGAAAGGAGAAACCCTTAAAGATACCACCATGATGGTGAGTAACTATGCCGATCTCATCATTATGCGACATCATCTCGAAGGTGCTGCACGCTATGCCTCCGAAATATCCAAGGTGCCGATCATCAATGCCGGAGACGGAGCCAACCAGCATCCTACACAAACGATGCTTGATATTTACTCCATCTACAAAACACAGGGAAAATTAGACAATCTGGCAATAACGATTGTAGGTGATTTGAAATATGGACGCACCGTTCATTCGCTCATTATAGGAATGTCACACTTCAACCCGACGTTTCATTTTGTAGCACCGGAAGAACTAGCTTTGCCTGATATTTATAAGCAATTCTGTATCGAACACAATATAGCTTTTGAGGAACATACCAATTTCGATCTGGACGTATTGAATAAATCGGATATTCTTTACATGACACGCGTTCAGCGGGAACGATTCACCGACCTGATGGAATATGAGAAAGTTAAGAATGTCTATATTCTAAAAAAAGACATGCTGAGCAATACGCGTGAAAATCTGAAAATATTGCATCCCCTACCCCGTGTCAACGAAATACAACAGGATGTTGACGACAGCCCAAAAGCCTATTATTTCGAACAAGCTCAAAATGGAATATTTGCACGTCAAGCCATCATTTGCGACAGTCTAAATATCTCTGTTGAATAAATATTTCACACAAAAAAGAAAAAATCATGGCAGAACAAAGAAAAGAACTACAAGTAGCCGCCCTCTGCAATGGCACTGTGATTGATCATATACCATCAAATCAAGTATTCAGAGTTGCAACACTCCTCAATCTGGAAAATCTGAGAAATCCCATCACAATAGGCAACAATCTGGAAAGTAAGAAAATGGGAACAAAGGGAATTATAAAAATCGCCGATAAATTTTTTGAAGAAGAGCAAATCAACAAAATTGCCTTGATTGCTCCCAATAGCGTTCTCAATGTAATAAAAGACTACCAGGTTGTGAACAAGAAAAAAGTATCATTGCCCCAAACAATAAAAGGTATAGTCAAATGCAACAATCCTAAATGTATCACAAATAATGAACCGATGCCTACATACTTTGAAGTGATTGATGGCGACAATGTGATACTTAATTGCCACTATTGCAATCTGAAAATAGAACAAAAAGATATTGTTTTAAAATAACAGAAAAAGCAGATTAAGATCAGTCGAGCCGATATCCATATTGCTTGAGGATATTGTCCCGGCTACGCCAGTCTTTTTCGACTTTTACGTACATCGTCAGAAAAATCTGCTTATCAAAAAACTTTTCAATGTCTTTCCGTGCCATAGCTCCCACTTTTTTCAGAGCCAAACCCTTATGTCCTATAATGATACCTTTTTGAGTGTCACGCTCACAGATAATTACAACCCTGATATTGATAATATCTTTCTCTTCTTTAAACTCCTCAACAATAACCTCTACGGCATAAGGAACTTCTTTCTGGTAATAAAGTAATATTTTCTCACGAATGGTCTCTGTAACAAAGAAGCGTGCGGGTCTGTCCGTCAAAGCATCTTTTTCAAAATAGGGTGGAGACTCAGGTATCAAATCCAAAATACGTTTTTTAACCACATCCACATTAAACTTGCTCAATGCTGAAATGGGATATATTTCGGCTTTGGGTAGCAATGCATGCCACTCCTGCACCAGATTTTCGAGATCTTTCTGTTGTGTCAGATCTATTTTATTGATCAAAAGCAAAACGGGAGCATCTGCATTCTGGACTTTGTGTAGAAATTCTTCATTTTTTGATGTTTTTTCCACCATATCAGTCACATACAGCAACACATCAGCATCACTCAATGCCGACTCTGAGAAGTTGAGCATAGACTCCTGCAATTTATAGTTCGGACGTAGCACTCCGGGCGTGTCAGAATATACGATCTGATATTCTTCGGTGTTGACTATGCCTAAAATACGATGCCTCGTTGTTTGAGCTTTCGATGTTATTATCGAAATTTTTTCACCAACCAGCACATTCATCAATGTCGATTTTCCGACATTTGGATTCCCCACTATATTTACAAAACCTGATTTATGCATTTAGCTCTTTTTATTATTTTGCACAAAGATATGAAACAAAAAACGCATCCGCTTTATCCGGATACGTTTTTATTTTATATACTAATAGTAATATAATCGTACTTATCAGCATCAATATGCCCACTTCAAGTATACCGACCCCCAAGTGAATCCAGCACCAAAAGCCGCAAGAATTATATTATCTCCTTTTTTGAGTTTATTCTCCCATTCCCATAAGCAAATTGGAATTGTGCCGGCGCTTGTATTACCATATCGTTCTATATTGACCATCACTTTGTCGTGAGACAATCCCATTCTGTTTGCCGCAGCATCAATAATGCGCAAATTGGCCTGATGAGGTACAAACCATGCAACATCATCTTTTGTCAGATGGTTACGTTCCATAATTTCAGCCGATACATCAGCCATCTTTGAAACAGCATGTTTGAAAACAACCTGACCTTCCTGATAGACATAATGCATATCTTTAGCAATTGTTTCGGCAGATGCCGGATAAGCGGAACCACCTCCATGCATATGCAAATGAGGAATCCCTACTCCATCGGTATGAAGTATTGTATCTATAATACCAAAATTTTCTTCGGTTGGTTCTAACATTACAGCTCCCACAGCATCACCAAACAATGGACAAGTTGTCCTATCTTTATAGTTTGTTATGGAAGTCATTTTGTCTCCAGCAACAACAACAACTTTTTTATATCTGCCCGATTTGATGAAATTGTCACCGACTTCCAGTGCGACTAAGAATCCACTGCAGGCTGCTTCCATATCGAAAGCGATAGCATTCTTTATACCATTGCCTTCACAAACAAGAGATGCTGTAGACGGAAATGGATAATCGGGTGTTGTTGTTGCGAAAACAAGTACATCAACCTCTTCCGGTTTAGTATTTGTTTTCTCAAGCAATTCTTTTACTGCCTTTATGCCCATCACAGATGTACCTTGACCTTCGCCTTTCAATATATGTCTTTCCTTGATTCCAACACGAGAAGTGATCCACTCGTCACTGGTTTCAACCAATTTTGTCAAATCTTCATTTGTCAGAATATCTTCCGGAACATAGGCTCCAATACCTGTTATTGCTGCTCGAATCATTATGAAATTGATTTTATTTCAAAAAAATGCCCTAAAAAATTTTTAGGGCTCTTTTTTATTGTTTAGACAATTAAATAGCTACTTCTTTTTCTATCGCTAATTTACCTCTATAATATCCACAATCGTTACACACAGTGTGGTAAACGTGCCAAGCTCCACAATTTGGACAAACAGCTAATGTTGGTGCCAATGCTTTGTCATGAGTTCTTCTTTTTGCAGATCTTGATTTCGACTGTTTTCGTTTAGGATGTGCCATCTTCTTAACTTATATTAATATTAATTTTTTATTTATTTTTTGTTATTTACTTTAAACTTAATCATCCAATTCTAATCCTTTCAGGGATTCCCAGCGCGGATCAGAAGTCACAGTATCATTTTCTGAATCAACATCATCCGCAGCAATATCTGCTTCGCCTTCATCCAAGTCATCAGAACTAGTCGAACTGTGTTTATTCAGTTTAGACGTCATCATCTTATTGCATTTTCCTGGAGCATGCACTTTTTTAATCGGTATGTTAAGTGCTATAAATTCAAATAAAAACCATGCAATATTTATTTCACCATCATCTTCCGGTATGATCACAATCTCATCACTTTCTTCAGAATATTCTTTGCCAAATTTGACAAATAAACGATTTTGAGATGCTATTTCAATTGGTAGATCATCCAAACATCTGTCGCATGCAACGACTACTTCCCCATTCAAATTAAAATTTAATTCAAATGTGGAACTTATCCGTTTAATAGATAAATCAACTGCAACATTTCCCTTTTTTATATCTGAATCGCCGTCATTTATATCAGTAAAATATTTTTTATCCAACTGATATTCATAAGTGTGAACACCTTCCGACAGGCTCTTTAAAGGTATATTATAAATTGTAAACTTTCCCACAATTGTTTCTATATTTCAAAGAATGGACGCAAAGATATAAATTCTTTTTCAGAATCACTATCATTCCATCAATAAAAATGTACTGACACAACATCCGATACCCTCTCTGCAATATTGTCAGTGCAAGATTTTGTTAAAATATTCACAGATCATTTTTCTCTTGGTTAAAGCCTGTTAAGTCTATTTTTACAGGGTTAAAAGTGTTAAAATCACTAATCATGATGTTTCTTTTGACCAATTTTTGCTTGTATATTTGGCAAGTAATTTATGGATAAAAAAATGAAATTAATAAACTAAATAACAACAGGAATATGAAAAAGAATTGGAAAAAATTTTCAGTCTATGCACTAATTGCCGTTTTTAGTATAGGAGGAACTATTGTCGGTTATAATATATATAACCACTCCTCGATGGGAATTGCTGATTATTATGATTATGGCAAGGATTTCAAGCAAGAAAATGTTCATTTGGCATCTGTCACAGCTGATGGATATCCAGACTTCACAAAAGCTGCCGAAAATTCGATCCATGCAGTAGTGCACATAAAATCGACAGTGAAAGGTCAGGCTCGTTCGTCTCAACCCCAAATGATAGACCCGTTTGAATATTTCTTCGGTTTTGGCGGTCGGGGAAATGGTTCTCAAGACGTAGAACCTCAACCAAGTGTCGGCATGGGGTCGGGTGTAATCATTTCTAAAGACGGATACATCATGACAAACAACCATGTAATAGATAAAGCAAATGAAATTGAAGTAACACTGAACGACAACACTAAGTATACAGCGAAATTGATAGGCACTGATCCCGAAAGTGATATTGCTCTGCTAAAGATAGAAGGAGACAATTTCCCATCCATTCCTTTTGGCGATTCGGACAAACTAAAAGTAGGTGAATGGGTATTGGCAATCGGCAATCCTTTCAATCTGAATTCGACAGTCACTGCAGGTATTGTCAGTGCAAAAGGTCGTGGCGGAATAGGCAATGGCGGCATCCAATCTTTTATACAGACCGATGCTGCAATCAATAGAGGAAACAGTGGTGGAGCACTTGTGAACACAGATGGTCAATTAGTTGGCATCAATACAGCAATCTATTCGCAAACAGGTGATTTTGCCGGATATGGCTTTGCCGTGCCAATTTCAATCGCAGGAAAAGTTGTTGCCGACCTCAAGGAATATGGAACTGTGCAACGCGCTATCTTAGGAATCATCGGTGGTGATGTCTCAAATGCAAAAGACGCAGATGCTGAATTGGCTAAATCTATAAAAGCAACCGAAGGTGTCTACATCAAAGATTTTGCAGAACGTAGTCCAGCCAAAGAAGCCGGTATTGAAAAAGGAGATGTCATCACGTCTATCAATGACGTGAAAGTGAAAGGTATCAGCGAATTGCAAGAACAAGTGAATCGCTTCCGTCCCGGAGACAAGGTTAAAGTAACTTACCTGAGAGGCAATGCCACCAAAACAGCGAATATAATTCTGAAAAACAGTACAGGCAGTACCAATATCGTCAAAAGTACCGATGGAATAGCTGCTGCCGGAGCTGCTTTCAAATCATTGACAGAAGAAAAGAGAAAACAATTTGGCATCAGTTATGGTGTTGAAGTAGCTGGTGTTGATACAAACGGAAGATTTCACAAAGAAGGAATCAGTAAAGGATTTATTATTCAAAAAATAAATAACCAGAACGTTTCTTCACCCGAAGAAGTAGAAAGTTTGATTAAGGCCATTGCAAGCAGTGATGATAAAGTATTATTCATTTCAGGTTTTTACCCTAACGGATCTAAAAAATATTTTGCAATCGACTTAAGTGAATAAGGCTATAAATTAGCTCAGATACTTAATTAAACTCAAAAACGCTTAATTCCGAAACCAAAATTCGGAGTTAAGCGTTTAGTATTATAAAATAATAAAATTATTAGACTTTTTCTCACTACATAAAGTCTCGTATTTTTTATTTTTTTATTTATTATAAACCATAAATAATTCGTATATTTGCAGGCATTTTTGAGAATTATTAAAATAACTTTATATAGATGAGACAGTTAAAGATTACAAAATCCATAACAAATAGAGAAAGCGCATCGCTTGACAAATATCTGCAAGAGATTGGTCGCGAAGATCTAATTACTGTTGAGGAGGAAGTAGAACTAGCTCAGGCAATTAAGCGTGGAGATAGAATAGCCCTTGAAAAACTTACTCGTGCCAATCTGCGCTTTGTAGTCTCTGTTGCAAAACAATATCAGAATCAAGGTTTAAGTCTTCCTGACTTGATCAATGAAGGTAATCTTGGTTTGATCAAAGCCGCAGAGAAATTTGATGAAACCCGAGGGTTCAAATTTATAAGTTATGCAGTTTGGTGGATCCGCCAATCAATACTTCAGGCTTTAGCAGAACAATCCCGTATTGTCCGCTTACCACTCAACCAAGTTGGATCTTTGAACAAAATAAGCAAGGCTTTCTCCAAATTTGAGCAAGAAAATGAACGCAAACCTTCTCCTGAAGAATTAGCTGACCAACTAGATATTCCCGTAGATAAAATAGCCGACTCTCTAAAAGTGTCCGGTAGGCATATATCTATGGATGCTCCTTTCGTTGAAGGTGAAGACAACAGTCTGTTGGATGTACTCGTCAATGACGATGCTCCTATAGCTGACCGTATGCTGATCAATGAATCGCTTCAACAAGAAATTGAGAGAGCATTGTCTACACTAACTGAAAGAGAACGCGACATTATCAAAATGTTTTTCGGCATTGGCTATCAGGAAATGACACTTGAAGAAATAGGAGACAAATTTCAACTGACAAGGGAACGCGTTCGTCAGATCAAAGAGAAAGCGATAAAACGTTTGCGTCAAAACTCGCGAAGTAAGTTACTTAAAACTTACCTAGGATAAAGTAAGACTACATTCCAAACACTTAAATATAAAAGAGATTATTGCAAAAAACGATAATCTCTTTTTATTTTATTTTGATCAGAAAATCACTTATTGCATGTGTTACGCTTTGCAAATCGGTTGGTACAATTTTAATTTGTAAGCCTCTCATCCCTGCGCTCACATATATGTGGTCAAAATCAAAAGCCGAACGGTGAATATAAGTCGGAAAGTGTTTCTTCATGCCAATAGGTGAACATGCACCCCGGATATAGCCCGTTGTTGAGAGTAAGTCTTTCATCAAAATCATACCACAACTTTTATTTTTAGATACGGCTGCAGCCAACTTCAAATCCAACTCCTCAGCGCCAGGAATTATGCAAACAAAATAGCCTGTTTTATCTCCCTTCAACACCAACGTCTTAAATACCTGTTCAATCGGTTCACCCAATTGTTCTGCAACATGAATGGCACTCAAATCAGACTCGTCAACTTCATAAGGAATTAAATTATATTCTATTTTGTGTTGATCGAGCAGGCGCGCAGCATTTGTCTTATTTATTTTCATCGGTTTTCGACAATAGTCACTACAAAAATAATATCACTCAATCCTTTTTTTGCAAATTAGCATATTTAATATAGCATTATTTAGGTATTATAGAGATATTAGCATCAAAACTTATAAGTCAACTGTAATTTACCTTCAGATGACCATGAATAAACATCATCAAAATAAGCATAATGAGTAGACCGCCTATAAATAGAATATTCGGAAGTTAAATATAATTGCCTACGCAATTTCAGATCGAAGCGGACATTTGATGTATTCAGCGTCGTATTCGATTTATCTCCTTGATAATTGATTTCACTTTCCATTGCTGATTCTAAATTAAAATCTTGCGGATAACCTTTCCACGAAAAAAGGCGGAAACCAACATGTTTCCAAGCCAACGCTGCAATATCTTTATAGGCAATAGATACTCCCGAATGCCAGCTAAAACCACTACCTAGATTATAATCTCTTTTATCCACCAAATAATGATCACTAAGAGATCCGCCAATCAGCACCCCATTAAAATGAATAAATGAATTGAAATCCCAGTTTGCAAAACGCTTACTCTTATGTATGAGTCCTACACCGAATGATGCTGGAGTACCGAATTTATACGGAATCTTATTTGATACATCCGAAATGGTATCCGAGTCATAGTAGTCAAAATGCTGATAAATTCCTATGTTAAAATAATCCTTCTTGCTGTCAATCAAATCTGAGCTCCAAAGCCTACCCAAAACCGATACTGAACCTAACATTGGTTGTCCTTTCTGAATATTGAGATTTCCACGTACAACAAAATAATCATATGGAGAAAGTCCGTGACTTTCATATCTTTCACCATACTCTACAGACAATCCTGTAGCCAATCCTACACCTTCATCCAATATTTCATCTTTCAACTCCAACCCTCTTACTCCGGTTGATATTTCTACGCTTATTGGAGGAATACCGAATTGTCGGCCGGAAGTTCTCCTCTTTTTCCAAGCATCACCATTTAATATACGGGTTAGACCTCTTGTCGGAGCTATCAATAACGCAGCTGCTTCTCGTCCTAAACGCTCTGCACCAGTTTTTCTATCATCCAGAATCATATCTGATGCCCTGTATGAGATTTCTCCGAATGCAGTTCCACCAATTGGAGTTGCAATAATATCATTGATAGAAGGATATTCATTTTCACAGAACATCTCCCACATCAAACTACCTCCAAAAGCAAACATAGACGAAGCCAGATAACCATAACCATTTGATCGGGCTGCATTATAGTAGAGACTACCATGATATGGATGCAAAAATAGATTTGTCCCTATCTGATCGTTGTCCCAGACAAATCCATGACTAAAATTTGCTTTTATGGTTTCTTTGCTGATATATGCAAAATCAGACTTAGTGACATAACGGTCAAAAGCCCAAACACCGGAATTCAACCCTACCACTTCTGAGCTAGCTCTCCAGAAATGCTTCTTACTATAGTGTTTTATATCTAAGGAATCAGGATACTGAATTTTCGTAACCTGTTTTGGCATAAGTATTTGCGATTGCAATATATTGTTGGAAGAAAAGCATAAGATTCCTCCTATTAATAAGATCTTTCTTAGAAACATTGAAAATTAACTGATTAATTAGATCCTTCCCGCAGAGAATTATTCTTAACAGGATGATACTTTCCTAATATTTTACGGATGCGCAGGCCGATAACACCAAAAAAGGCCTCGCTGAATATTCCGGTATTCATTTTTGAGGTTCCCAGAATCCTATTCACAAATATAATTGAAACTTCTTTGAGTTTGAAACCCAGACAATATGCAGTATATTTCATCTCAATCTGGAATGCATAGCCCTTAAATCTTATTCTATCCAAATCTATTGTATCCAGTACTTCACGCTTATAACAAACGAATCCGGCTGTTGCATCATGAATGTCCATACCGGTCACAAGCTTTACATATTTTGAAGCATAATATGACATCACCACACGTCCCATAGGCCAATTCACCACATTCACTCCAGTGCTATAGCGCGATCCGATGGCCATATCAGCTCCCTGATTGGCGCAAGCATCGTACAGCCTCAGCAAGTCATCCGGATTATGCGAGAAATCGGCATCCATTTCAAAAACATACTCATATGATTTTTCTAACGCCCACCTAAATCCTGCTATATACGCAGTGCCCAATCCCAATTTACCTTTGCGTTCAAGAATAAACAGAGAATCCGTATATTCCTCTTGCAGCTGTTTAACAACCATAGCAGTCCCATCAGGCGATCCGTCGTCAATGATCAGAATATGAAAAGACTTTGATAGAGAAAAAACGACACGAATCATTTTCTCTATATTCTCAATCTCATTGTATGTGGGTATGATAACTATGGAATCATTCATTGTTTAGAAATTTATCCAAAAATAAGCATTTGAAGCATTCACTCATAATTTTTGATTTATTTTTTATTATACTTTCGCTTTTGGGAGATATCGAATCTCAATTAATGCTAAATTAATTATTCAATGGATGTAAAACATAAAAATATTGTATAATAAATATTTATAATATATCTATCTTTGGCACAATAATCTTCATAATTGTAATGTGATGAAGTTTGTTCAAATAACAATTATAATATTTTTATTTTCAACCCTTAAGGCTATTGCCCAGGATGACGAATATGTTGCTGACGTGAACATAAGATATACGTTCAGTGTTGAGAATAATGATACATTATTTCATTGATACATTCATAATGTTACTATTTTCACTCCTATGATATTCAGGAATGAAAAGGATCGCATGGAATATAACAATCTCATAAGGGATGTGAAAAAGACTCTGCCATATGCAAAATCGGTGTCTGCCAGTATCATTGAAACTTATGAATTTATGCAAACACTGCCCAACGAAAAAGCAAAACAAAAACATTTGGAGAACGTCCAAAAATTTATGATGGACGAATATAAGCCCAAAATGAAGAAACTGACACGCAACCAAGGCAAGATACTTATCAAATTGGTTGACCGTGAGTGTAATTCAACTTCCTATAATATAATTAAATCTCTGGTGGGTAGTTTTAAGGCTGGAGTGTATAATGTTTTTGCCGGAATATTCGGAAATAGTCTCAAAACAGAGTACGATCCCGAAGGAAAAGATAAAATGATTGAACGAGTAGCAACTTTAGTCGAAGAAGGTATTTTATAAACCAATCACCTCACATTTTCTTTTTTTATGTAATCGACAATTGATA
>JBKECE010000283.1:0-17536 GCA_047974325.1 Dysgonomonas sp.
GGAAATAGGTATATATCGGATTCCAGCAAAAAACAAGGCTAACAAGTCCCACCAATGCAAGCTTCCATTTTGAAACGATGAACCAGAGTATGACATATCCGATGTTTACAATGACGGTGAATGGAAAGGCTAAACCCGTATATGCAAAAAAAGACGCTTTTGCCGGCGATACATTCCAAGATAGGAACGCACTGAACAACAATAGAAGCGCTATGATATTCGTTGCAAAAACAATATAGACAGCATAACGCCTGATAGCATTGATTGTATTTCTACTTTTTGCTGGCATCAAACAATTTGTTTTTTTCTTCTTTACTTAAACTACTATATCCCGATTCTTTTATCTTGTCTAAGATACGATCTATTTCTTCCGTTTGTGACGCCTTCCGTTGATTGTATTCATAGTCGGTCAGCGGCCGCTGATATTTTACTTTCAGATTGCTCTTGGCTCTTGGCTTAAACCAATCTGAGATCCGGTCAATCAGGTTTGTCATCCATTTTGTGATATCCTTGCCTTTCAGATATTGCTTTGCAAAGATGAATCCGACCAAAGCTCCTCCGATATGGGAAATATGTCCTCCCTGATTTTGGTCGAGTCCCATAAATATAAAGTCGAGAGCAAATAGGCCCAATGCCACATACAATATTTTTATTTTCCCGATAAACATCAGATTCACTTTCATGTTCGGATTGTAGAATGCGACTGCAAATATGATTGCCATTGCCGATGCCGATGCACCCACGAGTGTGGAGTTTCCACGATCTGAAAAATACGGAATCAGGTTATACGTGAGCAGGAAAAGTGCAGCACCACCCAAACCACCTAAAATATATAAAGAACCAAGGTGTTTAGAGGAGAAGAATGACAAGAAGAGCCGACCAAAGCTATATAAGAATAGCATATTGAAGAGTATGTGAAAGATCTCATAATGTACAAACATATATGTCAGTAATGTCCAAGGGCGAAAGAGCAGGCTTTGTATGCTGGACGGCAAGGCTACATAGTTGTTTATATCAAAATGGATACCTGATATTTTATTGACCAGAATCAATATAAAAAGCACAATAAAGACAACGACATTTATCACTATGAGTTTAGTCAAAATGTCACTTTGTTTTATAAAGTTCTTCAATTTATCAGTAGTACCTGCCATTTATCTTATTCTTTTTTTTCCAGTATAGTATAAGTATTATACCAAAAAGCATACCGCCCAAGTGTGCAAAATGCGCCACATTGTCGCCCGACCGGTTTGCCACACCCGCAAATAATTCTAGCACACCGTATCCTATTACAAAATATTTAGCTTTGATGGGTATCGGGATAGGTATCATGATCAATTCTACATTCGGGAAGAGCATTCCGAAAGCCAGCAATATACCAAATACAGCACCTGAAGCACCAATGGTCTGGGTGTTAATTAATTGATATAGGTTGATTATACTATCATAATAGGGATTAGATGGAGATATATTCATGTTGCTACCTTGAGCATAGAGTTGGTTGACAAGGTCAACGGGAATATCAGCTACAAGGTATTGAACACGAAGAAACATTACGAGCAATTGCACCAGTCCCGCACCGATTCCGGTGACCATATAGTAGAAGAAGAACCGTTTTCCTCCCCATACCGTTTCCAGAGTTCTACCAAACATAAATACCGCAAACATATTGAAAAAAACGTGAGTCGGATCATTCGGCGCATGCAAAAACATGTATGTGAATATCTGGAAAAACTCAAACTTTTCTGATCTGAAATAGTGTAACCCTAAATAATCAGACAAATCAAAGTTAAACTTAGCTAATGCCACAAACTGAAAAAGCCAAACAATGACATTGATGATGAGTATATTTTTTGTTACAACCGGAATGGAGCTGAAAAATCCGGAACGTTCTTGATTCATAGACTGATGCTGTTTAATGATAGTGAAATTGTTGCAAATTTAAAGATAAATTTTGCGATAATGCGACTTTGAGCCGTTGTTTAGACTATTTTTATATGTTTATTAAATGTTTTTTTTTATTTTGTTTGACAAATTTCAAATTATAATCTATATTTGATGCTTTATATAGCATGTAAAATAATATATATCAAAAATATATAAGAATAGTGTTTAATTAATTTTTTTAAATTCCACATTACTATGAACAAAACGGAACTTATCAATGCTATTGCCGAAAAATCGGGATTAAGCAAGGCTGATTCGAAAAAAGCTCTGGAAGCATTTGTTGAATCGGTGACTCAAGAATTAAAGGCCGGCAGCAAAATTGCACTAGTTGGCTTCGGAACATTTTCTGTAGCTGAAAAAAGCGCAAGAAAAGGTATCAATCCAAGAACTAAAGCTGTTATAAACATTCCAGCTAAAAAAGTTGCTAAATTTAAACCGGGAGCAGAACTAGCCCTTTAATCAATGTCTGCAAAAAAATAGAAAGCACTTCATGGGGATGAGGTGCTTTTTATTTTGCAATGGATAGATAAAATAAATGTGGACGGTTACTACAAATTGCGATAGTCATTGCTGACAATTGTGTCGAGAAAATTTAACTGATGTTTCAGGTCTTTTACTTCGTTTTGTAGAGAATCGATCCTGTCCAATAGATTTTGGATGACTTCGATGCTTTCTATGTTGATCGACAGTTCATAGTGCCAGCGTGAAAATCTATCCAATCTGGAAAGCTGAGAACTTAAAATATACTCTAGTCCGTCTTCTTCAACAACATCTATAAGCCCTTCTATACCCAACAGTTTTATAAATTGAGGTTCAGCAATGCTATTATCGCAATATTCGCTGATTATGATTAGATCTGTATTCATATTTTCCTGTTTTTTATTTAGAGTTAGCTATCTTTCTGAAAAGCTCTTTTTGTGTATCGGACAAATCGGTCGGGATTTGAACGGTATAAGTGACTATTAAATCTCCGAATTCGTCTGCTTTCTTATATTTGGGAAATCCTTTTCCTTTGAGGCGAACTTTAGTCATATTCTGTGTTCCTTCTTTCACATTCAGTTTCACCTTGCCATTGAGTGTGTCCACCATTTTTTCACCGCCAAGCACAGCTGTATACAAGTCAATGGAAACCGTTTCGTACAGATCATCACCCAATCGTTGGAATGTCGTATCCTGCTCTATGATAAATGTGACGTATATGTCACCCGCAGGGCCACCGTTCATGCCTGCACCACCTTGCTTGGGCAGTTTGATTACTTGTCCGTCCGCCACGCCGGCAGGCACAGTGAAGCGGATTGTTTTGCCATTCACATCCAGAGTTTGTTTGTGAGTCTCTGCTGCTTGCCTGAGGGTGAGGTGCAGCTCTGCCGAATAGTCCTGCCCTTTATAACCGGAAGTTCTGCCTTGCGATGCACTTCTGGTACGATTGCCAAAAAGGGATTCAAAAAAATCAGAGAAACTGTCATCGTCTCCCGAAAAAGAGTATCCTCCGGAAGAACCTCCAAATCCATAATTATTGGCAAAACCTCCGTTTTGCGATTGTTGTTGACGTGCCTTTTCAAATTCATCGGCATGTTTCCAGTTTTCGCCATATTCATCATATTTTTTGCGCTTTTCCGGATCGCTCAAAACTTCGTTTGCCTCGTTTATTTGTTGAAATTTATGATGAGCATCTTTATTGTCGGGATTCAGATCGGGATGATATTTCCGTGCTAGTTTGCGGTAAGCTTTCTTAATATCATCGGGCGATGCTTTTTTATCCAGACCTAAAATGCTGTAGTAGTCAATAAAAGCCATATTTAAAGTGTTTTAACATTAATATAAACAATATCTTGCAATAAAATGTTTCTCAAAAATGTAAAATAATGAGAACTCTTATGCTGCAAGATAACGCAAAAAAGATGCCATATTGGCATCTTTTCTTTATTTTTTTAGAATATTTTGCCTGATTACAAAAGTCTCATTCAAGACCGAGCGTCAGTTTGCAAAGTTCAATCTCTTTTTTATCTCCAGTGTGCTTTCCTGCCACATCGGAAAGTTTGACAGCCGAGTGAAATTCGTGACTCATCGTAGCCTTCACACTCTTTAATTTGATGACCATATTGAGAGGTTTGACTCCGACATCGTTCGTGAAATAAGTGCCGATTCCATACGTGTCGTGCATTCTGTCACCAACATAACTTTTTATTCTTTTCACTTCATCCAGATTCAGAGAGTCGCTGAATACGGCAGTCTTGGATACCGGATCAATCCTATTTTCTTCATAGAACCGGATAGCATTATCGATAAAAGATAGTGGATCGCCACTGTCGCACCGGATGCCATCGAATAGTTTTGCCTGCTTTAGACTGAATGATTTGAAAAAAGAGCCGGTTGTGTAGGTGTCAGTGAGGGTAATACCTAAACTGCCCTGAAAAACATCGACCCAAGCCTCAAGTGCTTTGATATTGGCAGCACGGTAGCCAAACAATGCACCGTGATACATGAACCATTCGTGAGGCATTGTTCCAATCGGTGTTGTATTGTGTTTCATTGCCAGATACACGTTGCTAGTACCTTTGAAATAGTCTCCCGAATTTGTTTTCAAAGCTTCCACAACCTGATCATGCACATCAAAAGAAAATCGGCGGCGGGTTCCAAAATCGGAATAGTCTGCTCCAAGTCCGGACAGTCCCAGCGCTTTGTTTACGGCTTTCGATTGCACGTCGGCCGGATTTGCACCTGTCATTCGAAAATACAGTTCCGAGATCAATGCCATCAGTGGTACTTCCCAAAGTACAGTCCGATACCAATAACCTTCAATGATTACCTTCAAATCTCCTCCATCCTGTGTCACTTGCACTTCGTCAGGATTATACCTATATCCATCAAGGAAATCGATGAATACGGGATCAAAAAAATAGCAACGTTTCTCAATAAACGATTTTTCTTCTTTTGAAAGTTTCAGAGTAGCCATCAATTGGATTTCTTCTTTCAACTTATCGGCAAAAGACGGAGGAAAATGCGTGTTACCCCTATTTATAAATTCGTATTGTACATACGAATATGGATAGAGCTTTTGTATAGCAAGCATGACGGAAAACTTGTATAGATCGTTGTCCGTAAAATGTTTAATTATCATATTCCGATCCGATTGAGAATGTTGTATCTACAGGCCTTGGAGCAACTGATTGTATTGTTTGTTATTGTTGATGATCTCCAATCCTTTGACGTATATATCATTTCTTTCGTTAATGATTTGATAGAATGCATTGGAATCAAACAAATCCCGCGCAATTAGTGCTTTGATGTAATTCTCGATAGTTGCTTTTGACTGATCAAATTCTTTTTGGTTGAATTCTATGCCTTCATCTTTTCCGGCTTTGATCAAAGCTTCAAAAAGTGGCTGAGGCACTTTATAGTTCAACTTAAATTGTTTGAAATCACAATACTTGGAATGAAGCGATTTTCGCTTGTCATCCAATTCATTAAGAGCTACTTTGTTGATCAGACCTTTTGCATTAAGTTTTCCGTAATATTCAGAGTATTGAGTCGTATCTAACGGCACAAAGTAGTCGGGCATTATACCACCACCTCCATATACAGTGCGGCCTGTGACCAAGGTCTTATATTTTAGAGAATCAGGAAAATGAATGCTATCTGAACTAACCATCTCTCCATGGTTATATCGTCCGATCAACTCTTGATCGTAGGCTTCTCTGTTTCCTCCCGAATAAGGTTTTTGAATGCAGCGTCCTGTTGGTGTATAATAACGTGCTACTGTCAAACGGATCATAGAACCGTCAGGCAATGGAATTTGTCGCTGAACAAGCCCTTTGCCGAAGGTGCGGCGACCTACTATGAGACCTCTATCCCAATCTTGTATCGCACCGGATACGATTTCACTGGCCGAGGCAGAGCTTTCGTTCACCAGAATTACAATTTTTCCGTTTTCAAAAGCTCCTTTTGAATTAGATTTCTCACTAGTACGTGGTTGGTGCACTCCTTCTGTGTAGACAATGAGTTTATCTTTACCCAGACATTCGTTTATGATGCCGATGGCTGCCGAAAGGTATCCACCGCCATTGTATTGAAGGTCGAGGATGATATTTTGCAAACCTTCTTTTTGCATTTTGAACAATGCATCTTGAAACTCTTTGAGTGTTGTGGCTCCAAAACGGCTCAACCTGATGTATCCAGTTT
The DNA here is from genome assembly GCA_047974325.1 of Dysgonomonas sp. GTDB lineage: Bacteria > Bacteroidota > Bacteroidia > Bacteroidales > Dysgonomonadaceae > QVMP01. Next base: position 6,130 of record JBKECE010000283.1, read on the forward strand.
TGGAATCGATCATATATGATGCATCCAGGCTGTTGATAGGTATTTTGTCACGAATAATCTTAAAATCCAGAAGATTGGCCACTCCCCTGCGTGCAATTTTCACATTGACGGATGTTCCTTTAGGTCCTCTCAGACGTTTCATTATATCGCGATTGACCATTTTCACTCCGGCAATGAGTGTATCATTTACTGAAATGATGCGGTCTCCCGCCAATATGCCAACCTTTTCAGAAGGTCCTCCGGCAATGGTTTCCACAATGTATAATGTATCTGACAGCATGTTGAACGAAACACCGATTCCGTCAAAGTTACCTTCCAGAGGTTCATTCATTTCTTTGACTTCATCTGCTGTTGCATAAGACGAGTGAGGATCGAGTTTTTCGAGCAAAGCCTTGATGGCATCTTCGGAAAGAGTATCGTCTTCAATGTTGTCCACATACATTTTTTCGATTATATTCATGACATAACCTACTTTTTTTGTACCGGGACTCCAATTATTCCAGTTATATTGAGCTGAAATCGTGCCGATAGAACTTATAAGGCAAACAATTGCCAGCAATAGTTTATTCGTTTTATTCATCATTAATAGTAGTTATATAAAATTTAATCAGGGTATTGAAACTGATTGATTCTGTTTTTTCGATTTGATGTGCGTTAAATTTTCAGACCTTCAGGTATGAATCCCGATATATCGTGTCCGAAGCGAAGCAATTCTCTCACAGTAGTGGAGCTTATGTGTGTGAATCTTGGTTCTGTGAACAAAACGTAGGTTTCAACATCTGCAATCTCGCGATTCATATCGGCGATGGTTCTCTCATACTCAAAATCTGCAATGGTTCTGATTCCTCGCAGAATAAAACTGGCTCCAACCTGCTTTGCAAAATCTACCGTAAGGCAATTGTATTCCTCTACGGAGATGCGATCGTTGTCTTTATAAAGATCCCGGATCATACTGAGGCGTTTTTCCAGAGAAAAATAGCTTTTCTTGGAATCATTGACACCAATTGCTATGACAATTTCGTCAAACAAGCCCAAAGCTCTTTTCACTAAAGACAGGTGGCCTATAGTGAAAGGATCGAATGTTCCGGGGAAGATGGCTATTCTTTTCATCCTCTGCTTAGTTTGCCATATCTGAAATGAATTTGATGCGAACCAAACGGATCTCGTCTTCGGGATAAGTTCCTAATTCATTGATCGCATCTTCCAAATTGTCTGATTCTGCTTCCTGAAAATAATCGAATATGTCTGCTATGTGATCTTCGTCGACCACTTCTTCCAGAAAATAATCAATGTTGATTTTTGTGCCCGAATATACAATAGCTTCAACTTCTGTCAAAAGTTCGGAAAATTCAATACCTTTTGATTCGGCCAGATCGTCCAAGGCGACTTTTCTATCGATGGCTTGCACAATAGCTACTTTCATTTTTGATTTGTTGGCAACTGTTTTTACACGCAAATCTTCGGGACGTTCTATTTCATTTTCCTCAACATGCTTCTTGATGATCTCCAAAAACTCGGAGCCGTATCTTTTGGCTTTCCCTGCACCCACTCCGGGTATGTTTTGCAGTTCGTCCATCGAAATAGGGTAAATGGTAGCCATTGCCTCTAACGAAGGATCCTGAAAAATAACATAGGGCGGTACATTCAATTTTTTAGACATCTTCTTGCGAAGATCTTTCATGATAGAAAACAGCACCGGATCCACGGCAGAACTGCCGCCTCCACCTTTGATGACGATGTCTTCACTTTCTTCGTCTTCAAGATCTTCTTCTTGTGAGATTTTGAAAGATGCTGGTTTTTTCAAAAAATCTTTGCCTTTTTTTGTCACTTTCAGCAAACCGTAGTTTTCAATGTCTTTGTCAAAATAACCTGCAACAATAGCTTGATGTACGACAGCATTCCATGTTTCTTCATCTGTGTCATCACCTGAACCAAAGACTTCGAGGTCTTGATGTCCATATGTTTCTATTTCAGATGTTTCTTTTCCACGCAGAATATTGATTACATATTCGAGCTTGAATTTTTCTTTTAACGCGATTACAGCTTCTATAGCTGTCAATAATAAATCTTGAGCCTCCACTTGTTTTTTAGGGTTTAAGCAATTGTCACAACTTCCACAATTTTCTTGAATATAGTCTTCTCCAAAATAATGTAGAAGAACTTTTCGTCTGCATAGAGCGGTTTCGGCATAGGCTGCGGTTTCTAACAAGAGCTGTTTGCCAATCTCTTGTTCTGCAACGGGCTTGCCTTGCATAAACTTCTCTAGTTTCTGTAAATCTTTATATGAATAGAACGCAATGCATTGGCCTTCGCCACCATCACGTCCTGCACGTCCTGTTTCCTGATAATATCCTTCAAGACTTTTGGGGATATCATAATGGATCACATAGCGCACATCCGGTTTGTCTATTCCCATGCCGAAAGCTATAGTCGCCACTATAACATCTGCTTTCTCCATCAAAAAAGCATCCTGATTTTCTGACCGGGTCGATGCATCCAGCCCTGCATGGTATGGCAGTGCATTTATATTATTGGCGCGAAGTATTTCTGTAAATTCTTCAACCTTTTTCCTGCTCAGACAATATATAATTCCCGATTTTCCGGCTTGGGTGCGAATGTATTTTATTATATCCTTGTCCCTGTTAGCCGTATTGGTGCGAACTTCATAATACAGATTTTCTCTGTTGAACGAAGATTTGAAAACTTTGGAGGTTGTCATCCCAAGGTTTTTTTGTATGTCGTTCTGCACTTTTGGTGTTGCCGTCGCTGTAAGCGCTATTACAGGGCGTTTGCCTATTTCTTCAATGATTGGTCTTATGCGCCTGTATTCGGGTCGGAAATCGTGTCCCCATTCCGATATGCAGTGAGCCTCATCGATGGCATAGAATGAAATCTTTATGTGTTTGAGAAAATCAATATTTTCTTCTTTTGTCAGCGATTCGGGTGCCACATAAAGCAATTTTGTTTTGCCTGAAATCACGTCCGACTTAACTAGATCAATGGCTGCTTTGTTGAGCGACGAATTCAGAAAATGGGCTATGCCGTCATCTTCACTAAAATTCCGCATTGCATCCACTTGATTTTTCATCAGGGCAATCAGTGGCGAAATCACGATAGCCGTGCCTTCTACCATCAATGCGGGCAATTGATAACAAAGGGATTTTCCTCCACCTGTGGGCATCAAAACAAATGTATCTTCTCCTGCCAGTACATTCTGAATAATATTTTTCTGGTATCCTTTAAATTTGTCAAACCCAAAATATTCTTTCAGTTTTTCAAGTAAATCATTGTTATTCGTTGGCATACATCATTCAGATCTAGATAAGTAAAATTCTCGTTAAAGTAAGATTTTTATTTTTTACTTTGATGAAAAAAATACTCTTTAACACATTGTTTGATCCACAATATTAATACGAAGATAAGATGCAACTTTGAAACCTACAACGAAAATGATTTTTTTTATTCTAAAAAATTTAATCTGCTATTTGTTTGTTTAGATGAGACTTTTCCAAATGTTCTTTTGCATATTCGAGTGTGATATGCAACTTCTTTTTTCCGGTGGAGGGTATCGTGAACATATTGTCCATCATAATGGTTTCGACAATAGATCGTAATCCTCTGGCTCCCAGCTTGTATTCTATGGCTTTGTCCACGATGTAATTCAGAACCTCTTCATCAAATGTGAGGCTGACATCGTCCATCTTGAACAATTTGATGTATTGTTTGATGATGGAATTCTTTGGCTCTGTCAATATCTCCCGCAATGCTTGCCTGTTTAATGTCTCCAAATGTGTGAGTATGGGCAACCGTCCGATGATCTCGGGAATCAATCCGAATGACTTCAGATCCTGATGCGTCACATATTGTAGCATATTGTTCCGGTCTATATCTATATTGCGCTCCGAAGATGCGTAACCAACCACTTGAGTATTCAGTCTTTGCGAAATCTTACGTTCTATACCGTCGAATGCTCCTCCACAAATGAACAGGATGTTTTTGGTATCCACAGCAATCATTTTCTGGTCGGGATGCTTCCGTCCGCCTTGGGGTGGAACATTGACAATAGATCCCTCGAGCAATTTCAATAGTCCTTGTTGCACACCTTCGCCACTTACGTCTCGTGTGATTGAAGGGTTGTCGCCTTTGCGGGCAATTTTGTCTATTTCATCTATGAACACAATTCCTTTCTCGGCTAGTGCAACATCATAGTCGGCAGCTTGCAGAAGACGGGTGAGGATACTCTCAATATCTTCACCTACATATCCGGCTTCGGTGAGCACTGTTGCATCGACGATCGAAAACGGAACATGCAACAATTTGGCTATTGTGCGTGCAAGTAAGGTTTTGCCGGTTCCGGTTGGTCCCACCATAATGATGTTTGATTTCTCTATTTCTATGCCATCATCGTCTTTTTCCTGAAAGAGCCTTTTATAGTGATTGTAGACGGCAACGGAAAGGAAGCGCTTGGCATCGTCTTGACCTATAATGTAGGAGTCGAGAAATTCTTTGATCTCTTTTGGAGTGGGCAGTTTACTCTTGTCAATGTCGAGATCATTTTTCTTCTGGGCTATGGATTCTTTTACGATCTGATAGGCTTGCTCCACGCAACTATCGCAAATGTGTCCGGATATTCCTGCTATCAACAGATTTACATCTCTGTCACTTTTACCGCAAAAGCTGCAATAATCTATATTGTTGTTTTTTGCCATATTGGGATTATGTTGAAGAGTTTATTCCCGAATAGGAATAAACTCTTCGTTTGTATTATTTTCAGTTTTTATTTTTTATTTTTTATTTAAAACCTCATCAATCATGCCGTACTCTTTGGCCTCGGATGATGTCATCCAGTAGTCACGGTCAGAGTCTTGTTCGACTTTTTCTATTGATTGTCCTGAATGATCGGATATAATTTTATATAACTCTTGTTTTACTTTGCCTATTTCACGGGCAGTAATTTCGATGTCGGATGCTTGTCCCTGCACTCCGCCGAGTGGCTGATGGATCATCACACGTGAATGTTTAAGTCCAAACCGCTTGCCTTTTTGTCCGGCAACGAGTAGGACTGCAGCCATGGAAGCTGCCATTCCTGTGCAGATGGTTGACACATCACTTCCGATGAATTGCATCGTGTCATATATACCGTATCCTGCATAAACTGATCCGCCGGGAGAGTTGATGTATATGGAGATATCTTTGCCTGAATCGGCAGAATCGAGATACAGCAACTGTGCCTGTATTACGTTTGCTGTGTAGTCGTCTATTTGTGTGCCTAGGAAAATGATCCTATCCATCATTAAGCGAGAGAACACATCCATCTGAGCCACATTCAATTGACGTTCTTCTATAATTGTAGGCGAAATATAGCTACTGGTTATATTCGCATATTGATCAAGTGCCAAGCCATTCATACCTAGATGCTTGGTGGCGTATTTTCTGAAATCGTTATTCATAATTATTCTTATTATTTTATTTTTAATCGAATATGGAGAGAACAAATATTATGCCTAAAAAAAGAACTTGCTCAAATTCTTTAACACAAAGTAAAGCTTTTATGTAAAAATAAGGAAAAGAAATTGAGAATAAAATGTTGAGGACAGAAAAAAAAACGACCCGATTAGTACTATCGGGTCGGTTCATATTGATTGGCTTGAATTCCGTTTCGTTACTTATTCGGCAACAGCATCTTCAGGTTCAAAGAATTTTTTGAACTCGTCCATGTTAATGTATTGCTCATTTAATCCCATTGTCGATTTCAAAACATTGATGATTTTCTGCTCCATTACGCGATCAATGAGATTTCTCCTCGAATTGCTGTCTTTCAACATCTCTGTTGCGTAATTTTCTAACATACTGTCAGGCACATTGCCCATTCCATATTGAGCAAATTGGGCTCTTGTAGCGGCAAATGCTGCATCTTTTATGTCAGCCTCTTCTATCTTGATATCGTTTGTTTTTGCGATTTCTTCTTTGATGAGATGGAATTTCAGATCTTCTATGATTTTTGGATATTCTTCTTCCAGCGATTCGGCAGTTTTGTCTTTACCTGTAGCTAACAACCATCTTTTGAGGAAAGCATCTGGAAATTGGACGTCACCAGCTTTGTTTTCCAATACCTTTTTTGCGTCCAACAAAAATTTGTAATCGCTATCCGGCTCAAGTTGCTTTTCGATGTTTTCTTTCACTTTGTCGAAAAATTCAGCTTCTGTTTTTACAACACCTTCTCCGAATACTTTATCAAAAAGCTCCTGATTCAGTTCTGCTTCTTTGTAGCGGGTAATTTCTTTTACGGTGAATGAAAATTCCGGAGCAATTGATACAACATCTTCTTTCTTGAGGTGTAGGAATGAGGCTATCTCCGCTTCATTGCTGTCGTATGCTTTTGCTGGGTTGATGATGATCACATCTCCGGGCTTAGCTCCTACAAATTTAGCTTTTTCTGCTTCATCTTTGATGTAAGAAGCCATCAAAACACCGTCTTCAACGACAATACCACCTTCTTTTGGCTGGCCGTCTGAGTCTAATTCCTGCACTTTACCTTTTTGCAGGTCAGTGTCAAGAGCTTTCTCTTCAATGCTTTCATATTTGCCGTAATTTGCTTTGAAAGAAGCCACTTGCTTGTCTATGACTTCCGAGTCTACGCTTATTTTGTAGTAGTCAACTTTGTCTTTTTTCGATAGTTTCAGATCGAATGAAGGAGCAATGGCAATGTCGAAGAAAAACTCATAGTCACCTTCGGTAGCGAAATCGACAGGTTGTTGTTTTTCTTCGTTTGGAAGAGGTTCTCCTAACACATTCAGTTTATTTTCCGAAATATAATTATAGAGGCTTTCACCAACAATTTTATTTATTTCCTCTCCAAGGATAGATTTTCCATACATTTTTTTTACCATTCCTGCAGGAACTGTTCCCGGACGGAATCCCGGAATATTAGCTTTTTTACGGAAGCTTTTCAGTGCCGAATCCACCTTTTCCTGATAGTCTTCTTTCTTGAGGTCAATTTGAATGATAGCATTCACACTATCAACGTTTATAAGAGATACATTCATCTTTCGCGTTTATATTATATTTAGTTTAATCCGATAGTTTCTGTTCTGATACCTTCTGAAATCACATCATTCTCTTTCTCAGAAAAAAAGAGTGTTTTCTTTTTCAGCATGCAAAAGTACTTTTATTCTCTGAAATATTCAAACTAATCCATTGTTTTTTAACCTGACACCACGAATAAATGTGATGACAAAAAGTTAACAAATAGTCGTTATTTCCGGACAATTTTGCTCAAAAAAAGAATATTTATATTTTAAAACATACTTATAAAGCAGTTTTTTTTCGATAAAAAGCAGATGATAAAAAAAAATGCTAACTTTGTGTAGCATTATGTATTAGCGCTTAATCTCAAAGACAATATGGTGAAAGATAGTTCAGAAGTAAACTCTGTTGATATTTCTGTCAGTATCCCTGAGATATGGAATGTACTGAACGAAGCGGAACGCGAGATGTTGGTTTCACAGGCACGGATGGTCGAATTTAAGAAGAATGAGATCATTTATAATGAAGACGAGATGCCTGAATATATGATGAGTTTGTTCAAGGGCAAAGTCAAAATATATAAGAATGGTGTTGGTGGGCGCAGCCAGATCATCAGGATGATTCGTCCGGTACAAAACTTTGCTTACAGAGCTTATTTTGCAAAAGAACCTTACGTTACAGCAGCTTCGGCTTTTGAACCTTCGACCATCTGCTTCATACCAATGGATGTGGTGGAGCGATTGGTGTTGGGTAATGCCCGGCTGGCGATGGTTTTTATCCGTGAACTTTCCACCGATTTGGGTATCGCGGATGAAAGGGTTGTGAACCTCACTCAGAAACATATTCGCGGGCGATTGGCAGAATCACTTATTTTCCTCATCGAAAATTACGGTCTGGAAGAAGATGGCGCAACCATAAGCATATACCTGTCGCGCGAAGATCTGGCAAATCTGTCGAATATGACAACATCGAATGCCATACGCACATTGTCTACTTTTGTTGAAGAACGTATAATATCGTTAGACGGACGAAAAATAAAAATTATAGATGAAGACCGGCTTCGGAAAATAAGCAGGATAGGATGATGATATCGCAGATTGCGCACAAATATTTAGAACATGAATACCGGAACATAGACAAAAGAATCATTCAGAATCCGGTAGATACACAAAACAATATTCTGACTTACCTCCTTACAAACGGACAAAATACTCTGATCGGAACTCAATATAATTTCTTTGCAATAAAGAATGCAGACGATTTCAGAAGAAATGTACCGATATTCAGTTATGAGAAAGTGCGTCCTTATCTGGATCTGATCATACAGGAAAGAAAACAGAATGTGCTTTGGAACAAGCCTGTGAAATGGTTTGCAATGTCTTCAGGAACCACAGAAGACAAAAGTAAGTATATTCCTGTAACGGAAGAATCGCTCAAAGAAGGGCATTATAAATGTGGACAGCAAATGCTGGCTCTCTATGGGCATTCAAATGCTGCAGCAAAATTTTTTCTGGGAAAAACACTTGTGCTGGGCGGCAGCAAGCAGATCAATAATATAGGTGATGGTATTTTTACGGGTGATATATCGGCTATTTTGATTAAAAACCTTTATTTCTGGGCTAAGTTTAGCCGCACACCCGAACGCATCTCTCTTTTGCCCGATTGGGAAGAGAAACTGGATGCATTGACCCGCTATGCTGTGAAAAATGACATCCGGGCATATATGTGTGTTCCTTCCTGGATGCTGGTGCTGTTGAAAAAAGTGAAGGCCGAAACCGGGTGCGAATTGACGGATCTTTGGCCCAATTTGGAAGTCTTTTTTCATGGAGGTGTAAATTTCACACCATTTGAAGATCAGTACAAAAAATTGATACAAAAACCCAATATGTTTTATTGGGAAACCTACAATGCATCGGAAGGCTTTTTCGGAGTGCAATTTTCTGCCGACTCGAAAGATATGTTGCTGATGTTGGATAATAATATTTACTATGAATTTATACCTTCCGATCAATGGGGAAAGGATGATCCCGAAACACTCGCTTTGGCAGAAGTGCAGGCCGGAGAGGAATATGCCATTCTGATATCGACCAATGGCGGATTGTGGAGGTATATGATAGGCGATACTATTATGTTTACGTCCACTTCGCCCTATTTGTTTCGCATATCGGGACGGACAAAACATTTTATAAATGCGTTTGGAGAGGAACTGATCATAGACAATGCCGAGAAGGCATTGAGCGAAGCATGTAAGAAAACAAATGCACACATTACCGAATATACGGCGGCTCCGATTTATTTTGGCGACACCAATACCGGAGCACATGAGTGGCTCATAGAGTTTGATGCGGAACCGGACAATATGGAACTGTTCAGTCAAGAGTTGGACAATGCCCTGAAAAAAGCCAATTCGGATTATGAAGCAAAACGCTCATATAATCTTTCACTGCGGGAGCCTATTGTGAGAGCATTGCCTAAAAATTCATTTTATGAATGGATGAAATCGCAGGAAAAAAGTGGAGGACAAAACAAGGTTGTTCGTCTGTGTAACAATCGAACCTATATTGATAAGATATTGACTTTTCTGCAAGAAAAAGGATATATTAACCAATAAGCAATATGTTGTGCAAAATTACCTAAAAACAAAAAGTTTTTTTTCAAAATATAAATGCTTTACTTAAATTTGCTCACTAAATCTGCTTTAGAATATTTAAAATGAGGTCTAAAATACTTTGTCTCTTTACGTTATCTCTTTTTATGATGTCTTGTGGTGAATACAACAAGATTCTGAAAAGCACAGATGTTGATTTAAAATACACTTATGCTAAAAAGTATTTTGAAGAAAAAAAATATAGCAGGAGTTACACATTGTTAGAAGATCTGCAACCTTATTTGAAAGGAACCAGCCGTGCCGAAGAAGGCTTATATCTCTTGGCTCAGAGTTTCTTTTATGATAAGGATTATGTGACAGCAACACAGTATTATACCACCTATTACACTAATTATCCCAAAGGTGAATATGCAGAAATATGTCGCTTTCAATCCGCTTATTCATTATATTTGAGTTCTCCTGATCCCAGATTGGATCAGACTACGACCATAAAAGCATTACAGCAATTTCAGGATTTCCTGGAGTTATACAGTCAAAGCGACAAAGCAAAGCTCGCACAGGAATATATGTTTGAATTGCAGGAAAAACTGGCTATCAAGGAGTTAGGAGCATGTCGTCTCTACTATAATTTAGGAAATTATATGGGGAATAACTATGAGGCCTGTGTTGTTACATCGCGTGAAGCTCTGAAAAATTATCCATATTCCAAATACGCCGAAGAATATCAGGTTTTGATAGTCCGTTCGCGCTATCAGTTGGCAATGCACAGTATTTCAGAGAAACAACCGTTGCGTTTTCGTGATGTAGTGGATGAATATTTCAACTATAATAATATGTTTCCGGAAGGAAAATTCAAGAAAGAAGTAGAACGATATTATCAGACAGCTCTGGAAAGAGTTGAAAACGGAAATAAAGATAATAAACAGGAACCGGAAGTTCCCAAACTATAAATAAAACATTAATATCAATATATTATAATCAAATCATGGACTATAAAAAATCTAACGCAGCCAATAATACGATTACCAGAGATATGATGACGCTCAGTAAAGATACTGGCAACATCTATGAAACAGTGCGTATTATAGGAAAAAGAGCTAATCAGATTGCTGTGGAAATGAAACAAGACCTGGATCGCAAACTTCAGGAATTTGCTTCGTATAACGACAATCTGGAAGAGGTTTTCGAGAATAGGGAGCAAATAGAGATTTCGCGTTATTACGAAAAATTGCCAAAACCTACGCTGATAGCAGCTCAGGAATATACTGAAGGCAAAATTTATTACAGAAATCCAAGTAAAGATAAAGATCAGTTTTAAGAATGATACAACGCATACAGAGTGTTTATCTTTTGCTTGTTGCGGTTTTGATGAGCGTTACTGTTTTTAGCCCGTTGATGGTATTTAGTGATTCAAGTGGAATCGTTTTTCTATCAGAGGTGGCAGGTATAACATTCAAAGCTGTGAATCAATATCCGACATGGGGTGTGCTCATATTTGCCGTTTTGGCAGCCATATTTCCTTTTATAAACATTTTTCTGTATAAGAAACGTAAACTTCAAATAAAGTTGTGTAATATTACAACCTTATTGATAGTCCTTTTCTATATCACGTTGGGTGTGTATACATTTGTTGCAAAAGGCAAGTTGGATTTTGAATTTACGAGTATTCAGTATGGGGTTATATTACCTCTCGTAGCACTGATATTCAATTTTCTGGCACAACGCAAAATCAAGGCTGACGAAAAGCTGGTGAGATCCTTAGACCGGATAAGA
>JBKECE010000007.1:0-17837 GCA_047974325.1 Dysgonomonas sp.
ACCTTGCGAGTAGATCACGTTAGAGATCAACAATATTAACACAATTAATCCAGCTCTCATTTTCATACCATTGCTTTCATTAAAATCATTCGGCTTCATCAAAAGCATCTCTCAGAGAATTCAATTCTTTTCTTATATTTTCAAGTTTTCGCAAGATTTCCTGTCGACGGGTTTCTTCATCTTTTTTTGTTCCAAGCACTTGTTTTGCTCCGTCTAGTTTCAGTCCTTTCTCTTTTACCAGATGATAGACTATTGCAATCTGTTCAATATCTTCCCGTGTATATTGACGAGTTCCTCCCTGAGTTTTGCGTGGTTTTATTTCTTTAAATTCCGTTTCCCAAAAACGAAGCAGCGACTCATTCACTCCGAAATGAGCAGCCACTTCCTTAATGGAATAGTATAATTTCTTATCGTTTTCGAAATCAATCATAGACTAACAAATTAATCCATAACCTGACCATGATTAGCCGATATACGGAGCATTTGGTCGTATTCTTCAGGAGACAAATCCATGAAATAATAATTCGCAGGATTGTCCGGTTTGTCACGCACGCGAACCTCATAATGCAAGTGAGGACCTGTAGATTTTCCGGTGCTGCCAACCTCGGCAATTTTCTCTCCACGTTTCACGGACTGCCCTACTCTCACTTTATAGGCACTCAAGTGGGCGTATAATGTTACATATCCATAGCCATGATCTATCATTATACAATTACCATAACCTTGTTTCCAGTCTGCCCAACTTACAGTGCCGTTTCCTGTTGCATAAACGTCAGTTCCTGTTTTAGCTGTGAAGTCCATTCCAGCATGAAAACGCGGCGATCCATAAATAGGATCGATACGTGTTCCATAGCCTGATGCCACTCGTGACAAATCTTTATTCGCCACAGGTTGAATGGCTGGAACATGCAACAAACGGTCTTTTTGCTGGCTCACCATAGTCACCAGATCATCAAACGATTTTGATTGGATATATATTTGCTTCGCTAACAAATCCATTTTCTGACTTGTTTGTATAATCATATCCGGATTAGAAAGCCCCATTAGCTGCTCGTATTTATCTACATTTCCATAACCGGAATAACGAATATCAATAGGGATTGGGTCTGCATGAAAAATAGCCCGGTATGTATTATCGTCACGCTGTTGGATATCTTTCATTACTTTCAGAGCTTGATCCAGCCTTTTTGAAACCAATTCGTTATTCGCCCGTAGCACCCTTATCTCCTTTTTCTGCTCCGCTTCTTTAGGTGAATCAATCAAATAGTTGGTTATTAGCCAATAACCGGCAGCACCAATAGCTACTCCAATGAATAAGTTTTGACAAACGGTCAGTATCTTGCGCGTTAAACTAGGATAAACCCTCTCGTATGAAAGGGTTTGAGGATTGTATCGATAATAGACCTTTTTCTTCATTCACTGAATATCGTCTGCCATAAACTTTTATGGTAGCGTGGATGGCAAAAGTAAAGTTTTTACACTATTTTTGCAAACTATATTTAATAAAGAAACTGAAAAACAAAAAGCATAAAATAAAAATATAATGACTTCTAAAGAAATCCGCAATTCATTTAAGGAATTTTTCCAATCAAAAGGGCATCAGATTGTGCCTTCGGCTCCTATGGTGATAAAAGGTGATCCTACGCTGATGTTCACGAATGCCGGAATGAATCAGTTCAAAGATATAATATTAGGCAATACGCCTGTCAAATATCCGAGAGTCGCCGATTCTCAAAAATGCTTGCGCGTGAGTGGAAAACACAACGATCTGGAAGAAGTTGGGCTTGACACCTACCACCACACAATGTTTGAAATGCTCGGCAACTGGTCGTTTGGCGACTATTTCAAAAAGGAAGCGATAGAATGGGCATGGGAATACCTGACAGAAGTCATCAAATTAGATAAAGAAAGGCTCTATGTGACTGTTTTTGAAGGGAGCAAAGAAGAAAAACTCGACAGAGACAATGAAGCTGCCGGATATTGGGAGCAATATTTGCCGAAAGAACGTATCCTGAACGGCAACAAGAAAGACAATTTCTGGGAAATGGGCGATACGGGACCTTGTGGCCCTTGCTCTGAAATCCATATAGATATTCGTTCTGATGAAGAACGAGCCAAAATTGACGGAGCAACGTTGGTGAATATAGACCCGAATGTGATCGAAATATGGAACCTCGTTTTCATGCAATTTAACCGCAAAGCTGATAAATCACTCGAACCTCTTCCGGCAAGGGTGATAGATACAGGAATGGGATTTGAACGCCTCTGCATGGCCGTGCAAGGAAAAACCTCGAACTATGACACAGATGTGTTTCAACCCATAATAAAGGCTATCGGCGACCTGTCTGGCAATCGCTATGGCGATGATGTCAAAAAAGACATTGCGATGCGCGTAATAGCAGACCACATCCGCACCATTGCTTTTTCAATAGCAGATGGACAATTGCCGTCAAATGCAAAAGCCGGATATGTGATCCGCCGTATTCTTCGCCGTGCGGTTCGCTACGGATATACGTTTCTCGATCAACATAAAGCATTCATGTATAAGCTGATTCCAGCTCTTATAGGAACAATGGGCGATGCTTATCCCGAATTGGAAAAACAACGTGTATTGATTGAAAAAGTGACCAGAGAAGAAGAAGAATCATTCCTTCGCACTCTGGAAACAGGCATCAAACTCCTCGACAAACAAATAGCCGACCTCAACAGCAAGCAGGCTACAGTTCTTGATGGAGTTCAAGCTTTTACATTATATGATACTTATGGATTTCCGCTCGATTTAACTGAACTGATCTTGCGTGAAAACAATATGACTGTAGACGAAGATGCTTTCAAAGCCGAGATGCAAAAACAAAAAGAACGTGCGCGGAATGCGGCTGCTGTCGAAACCGGAGATTGGGTAATCTTGAAAGATGGAGAGCCTGAATTTGTCGGCTACGATTACATGGAATGTGAAGCAGAAATATTGCGCTACAGACAGCTGAAACAAAAAGGTGCAGACTATTACCAGATAGTGCTAGACCGCACACCATTCTACGCTGAAATGGGAGGTCAGGTTGGAGACAGCGGCTGGCTCATAAGTGATGACGAAAAAATAGAAATTACAGATACAAAACGCGAAAATAATCTATCTGTCCACATCACAAAAAAATTACCGAAAGACATAACAGCTCACTTCGTAGCCCAGATAGATACAAAAAAACGAATCGCAGCAGAATGCAATCATACGGCAACACATTTGTTGCACGAAGGTTTGCGTGAAATTCTAGGCACACACGTAGAACAAAAAGGTTCGTTTGTCTCTCCATCTGTCCTTCGGTTCGACTTTTCTCACTTCCAGAAACTATCCGACGAAGAAATCCGTCAGGTGGAACGTTTTGTAACAGCAAAAATCAGAGAAGACCTGCAATTGGAAGAATCGCGTCACACACCCATAGCACAAGCTATGTCAATGGGCGCAATGGCTCTGTTCGGAGAAAAATATGGAGACGATGTGCGTGTGATACGCTTTGGTGATTCGGTAGAATTGTGTGGAGGAACACATATATCGTCCACAGGCAAGATAGGAACATTCCGCATCATCAGCGAAAGTTCGGTTGCTGCCGGAATTCGTCGTATAGAAGCTATCACAGCAGAAGCCTGTGAAGATTATTTCTACACACAACAAGATGTGATTGTAGAATTAAAATCCATTATGAATAATGCTCCGAATCTAATTCAGGCATTCCGCAAATATGTAGATGAAAATGCAGACCTGAAAAAACAGGCAGACGAATATGTAAAAGAAAAAGTCATCCAGATAAAAAATATGCTGGTAAGTAAGAAACAAGATATAAATGGCATTTCCGTATTCGTGTTAAGAGGTCATTTTCCGGTTGACATTGTCAAAGACATCGCCTTCCAACTCAGAGGAGAATATCCTCATCATATGGCATTCATTGGAGCTACTGATATGGAAAACAAACCGGGCTTGACCGTAATGTTTTCTGACGATTTGGTGGCAAACGGACTGAATGCCTCCAGCATTGTGCGCGATGCGGCAAAGCACATTCAGGGCGGCGGCGGCGGACAGGCACATTTTGCCACTGCGGGAGGAAAAAATGAAGATGGTTTGACAAAGGCTTTGGACGAAATATTGGGTAAATTAAATTAATCGCTTATGCCTATTCAGATTTCAGGTTTTCTCTACATGATCTTCATATGCATTCTCGTAGTAGTGATGACTCTATTTGTATCAAACGTCATTGCCTATTTCAAAGAAAAGAGAAGATATAGAAGAATTACATTAGACAAACTGGAATCCGAATTGGATAAATTGGCACAAGCAGAAGAAGATACTCTTTTTATCGGAATCATAGCAAAAGGATATGACTGCCTTTATTTTGTAAAGATAGAAAACGTATTATCCATTGAATATGAAGTGATGATGGAAGATCAACTTCCCTATCTGGAAAAGTTACACAAGTATGCCATAGAGAAAGATTATAAATTTTTATTTACGACGCATCATAATAAACCGAACTACGAAACATCAGACGAAGCAATAGTGTTGCGTATCGAACCTGAAAATGCTTCTGTTGCAGAAATTGCCTCAATTGGGACAATCATTCAGAAAAATATTTTTCTGAATGAAAACGACGTAGTTTTTGATATTATCACATAAGAAAAGGATAGAGAAAAAGTAAGACAGATTAACAAATACTCCGATTTACTTTAATCACATGAATAGAAGCACTACACTATTTTTATTATTGATTCTATCGCTGGCTTCTTGCGCACAAAATGCCAACCCAGCCAAAGAAATCCCGGCTCAAAAAGTTCAGGAATCTCCAAGCGAAGACTTTTATCAAAAATTGGCTGCTGCCGCATTCGAACTGACCAAAGACAAAGTAACCTATGATCCGGCATATTATGTTTTAACATATCCGAATGGAGATGTTCCGCCAGACAAAGGAGTTTGCACCGATGTTGTCATTAGAGCATACCGAAAAATGGGCATTGATCTGCAAAAAGAAGTTCACATCGACATGAAAAAAAACTTCACCCTCTATCCCAGCAAGAGAAAATGGGGTTTAACTCGTCCCGACAAGAACATAGATCATCGGCGAGTGCTCAATCTTCAAGTCTATTTCACACGCTTCGGCACATCCGTAAAAGTTACCGATAATGCGTCCGATTATCTTCCGGGCGACATTGTCACTTGGGATCTGGGTGGAGGTGTCACACATATCGGTATAGTTGCTAACCACAAAGTAGACAAGCAAGACCGCTATCAGATAGTGCACAACATAGGGAGAGGGCAAGTGCTCGAAGATTGTCTCTTCGATTGGACGATAACAGGTCACTACAGATACGACGGGACTGTGAAAATGTAGATAAGAAATTATATTTCCAACAAAACTTAGAATACGAGAAATCTATATTTAGATAAACAATTTCTATCAAAGAGTGTTTATTTAGTATATTTCCTTCTTATATTTGCATTTACCATTTTGTATAAAACTTAAAAACAAACTCTCAAAATTATGAATAAAAAAAATAACTTCTTGCTCGGATTCATATTGTTATTATTCGTTTCTATGGGCTTTACATCCTGCTCGTCAGATGATGAAAGTTCAGAAAAATCAATTGTCAGTTTTACGATAGAGGGCGTATCCGCGACCATTAGTGACAATGAGGTCAACCTTACATTGCCTTGGGGAGTCAGTCTGGCTGCTCTGAAGCCTGAAATAAAAGTATCGGCAGGAGCAACAGTCAAGCCAGGATCGGGGGTTATACAAGATTTTACCAGTCCAGTTACATATACGGTGACCGCCGAAGATGGTTCCACCAAAACTTACACAGTGAATGTCATTAATGG
Source organism: Dysgonomonas sp. (assembly GCA_047974325.1). Classification (GTDB taxonomy): domain Bacteria; phylum Bacteroidota; class Bacteroidia; order Bacteroidales; family Dysgonomonadaceae; genus QVMP01. Next base: position 5,861 of record JBKECE010000007.1, read on the forward strand.
AAAAAGAACAAATAAAGCTATTACTTCTTTTGTTTTTAAAGATTTTAACCCAATTGTAGCCGGAATCATCGATGAAAATGCAAAAAGCATTGTTGCTACAATTCCTTACGGAACAAACAAAACTGCATTAACTCCAACAATTGAAATTTCGGCAGGAGCGACAATCTCTCCGGCAAGCGCAGTAGCTACAAATTTCACTTCACCCGTAATATATACTGTCACAGCTGAAGACGGAAGCACACAGCAATATACAATAACTGTGCAGAATTCGCCTTTCAATACTAGAATAGATGGTGTAAGTTCAAAAAACATCACGGTAGGTAACAACATCACCATCACCGGATATTTTGCAGAATCGGGCAACAGTGTACAATTAAGTTTAGACAGCGTGAATTTTATCACACTCAGCAATGTAACAGAAACGCTGAGCAGCATTACGTCGACTGTTGCAACAACTGTTAACAGTGGAAGTTACACACTTTTTGTAACATCGAACGGAAGTAGGGTTTCCTATAGCGACAAGATAACCGTTACAAATCCAAACCAGCCACAGATAACAGGATCAGATAAAACTTCATATATTTCGGGCGTAGATTTGAGTATCGTGTTAACAGGAAAAAATTTGAAGCCTGAATCCGGAACACCCAAAGTTTCATTCTATGATTTCACCAACGGCACTAAAATCACAGATGTGGATGGAACACCCAGTGATGATGGCAAACAGGTAACCGTAGTTATACCATCCAGCCTCACACCTAAAAAATATAGGCTCATTGTTGAATTGCCAAATGGATTGAAAAGTAACTATTTTGATATTGAAATTGTAAATCTATAAGAGATAAGAGGCTTCAGAAGTCTCTCCACAGCAAAAAAATAAAAAGAGAATTAAGCCTAAAGACTTAATTCTCTTTTTATTTTGAACAATCCGTATTTATCTAACAACTACAACGAATAGGTTTTAGTTGTTTGAAGAAATCATTGCCTTTGTCATCGACAAGAATGAATGCAGGAAAATCTTCTACTTCAATTTTCCAAATAGCTTCCATACCTAGCTCTGGATATTCAAGACATTCGAGATTTTTTATATTTGTCTGAGCCAATATAGCTGCAGGGCCACCAATACTACCTAAATAGAAACCACCATGTTTTTGACACGCATCTGTTACCTGCTGGCTACGGTTTCCTTTTGCAATCATCACCAAGCTGCCTCCATGAGATTGGAAAGCATCCACATACGAGTCCATACGTCCGGCAGTGGTAGGTCCCATTGATCCGCAAGCATATCCGGTTGGAGTTTTCGCCGGACCTGCATAATAAATAGGATGATCTTTAATATATTGAGGCAAATCTTCACCTCTGTCTAGTCTTTCTTGCAATTTTGCATGGGCGATATCACGTCCCACAATAATTGTTCCGGTCAGAGACAGACGGGTCGATACAGGATATTTTGACAGCTCAGTCAATATTTCTTTCATCGGCCTATTCAAATCGATCTTCACTCCTCCACCCTCTCCGGCTTGCTGGTATTCGGCGGGGATCAAACGCGCAGGATTATCTTCCATTTTTTCGAGCCAGATTCCGTCTTTGTTTATTTTTCCTTTAATGTTGCGGTCGGCTGAGCAGGAAACACCCATTCCAACAGGACAAGATGCACCATGACGCGGCAAACGTATCACACGCACATCGTGCGCAAAATATTTACCTCCAAACTGTGCTCCCAGGCCAAGTTCATAAGCTGCCTTCAACAAGTTTTTTTCCATTTCAATGTCACGGAAAGCTCGCCCGCCTTCATTACCTGAAGTGGGAAGACTGTCGTAATATTTGGTCGATGCCAGTTTTACGGTTTTGAGATTGGTTTCGGCTGAAGTTCCACCAATCACAAATGCAATATGATAGGGAGGGCAAGCAGCCGTACCTAATGATTTCATTTTTTCGATCAGAAATGTTTCCAGTTTTCCAGGTGTGAGCAAGGCCTTTGTTTCTTGATACAAGTATGTTTTGTTAGCCGAACCACCACCTTTGGCCACAAACAGAAATTTATATTCACTTCCGTTCACGGCATAGAGATCTATTTGTGCAGGCAAATTGCAACCGGTATTCACCTCATCATACATATTCAGCGGGGCATTCTGTGAATAGCGCAAATTATCTTGCGTAAAAGTGTTGTAAACACCTTTTGACAATGCCTCTTCATCATTTCCACCAGTCCACACGTTCTGACCTTTCTTCCCTACGACAATTGCCGTACCTGTATCCTGACAAAAAGGAAGAATTCCTTTAGCTGAAATTTCGGCATTCCGAAGGAATGTCAAAGCGACGAACTTATCATTATCACTCGCCTCGGGGTCGGATAATATTTTCGCTACCTGAGCCTGATGTTCGGGACGGAGCAAAAATTCTACATTATGGAAAGCGTGTTGTGATAGCAGTTCAAGAGCCTCAGACTCAATTTTTAAAATTTCTTGACCTTCGAATGTCGATGTCGAAACATGTTCTTTCGACAATAAGTAGTATTCAGTCGTGTCTTTGCCCAAAGGGAACATTTCCTGATACTTGAATGGAGGTGTTGCCATGACTTTGTATTTTATTCTAGTTTAGTTGATACAATGAGTACAAATTTACAAAATAATAATCGAAATCATAAATTTATAAATCGCGTATTTTGATGATTCCATACCTCTAATTCCATTTACAAAAAAACAGAGGTTATTTCCATATGAAAACAACCTCTAAAAATGATATTCAAATATTTTTTTATTTCTTAGCCGGCGATTGATAGCGGCTGTTCAACAAAGCCAATACAGCTGCCGTGATATCGTATTTATCTTTAGCATAAAGAATATTATCCAACCCCGAATTGCTGAGGATGATATGATAGTTGGCTTGCAGATTATATTCTTTAATACAGTTACGTACAGAATCGGCAAGTTGGGCATTCATCCGGTGCTGCTCCATAGCCAGTTCTTGATCGACACGTCCTGCCATTTGTTCAAAATCCTGTCCGAGCTTTTGTATCCTGTCTGCTTCGACCTGAGCTCTTTCCTGATTTAAAAAACCATTATTCTGATATTTTCTCTGAAACTCTTGTTGCTCTGACTGAAGGCTTTTTTGTTTCTGATTCAAAGAAGCTCTTGATGATTCAAATTTGCGCATCAACTCTTCATTTGCATCTTTTGCATAATTGTATTGGGATAAAATAGTATCAATGTTGACATATGCAATGGGCAACGTCGAAGTGGAGTCATCTTCAAATTTGACACCTGCTGTCAATTCTTTCGGGCTATCTTTGCCAGACTTGAAGACAATGATATATAAAACAATGATAGCTACGAATAGTATAGCATTTAAGATATACGGAAGATACTTCTTCATGTGGTTTTTTTACAATTAGTAAATAGATAGATATTTTTATGTCAGACAAAGATAACTTATTATATGTATATAAAAGGTTGTTATCATAATTAAAAGATGTGAAAAATGTTTGTAGAATCCTTACCGATACATTACTTTTATGAAAGATAATATTACCAAAAACAGAACACAATGACAATAAAAGATTTAAAGCCAAAGGAAGTATGGTTCTATTTTAATGAGCTGAACCAGATACCAAGGCCTTCAAAAAAAGAAGGGAAAGTGATTGCCTATCTTCTCGACTTTGCCAAGAAACATAACCTAAACGCAAAAAAAGACGATGCTGGTAATGTCTTGATAACAAAACAGGCAACCAAAGGAAAAGAAAACCTGAAAACAGTTATTCTACAAGGGCATGTAGACATGGTTTGCGAGAAAAACAGCGACACTGTGTTCAATTTTGACACGGATGCTATCCAGACTTATGTCGATGGTGACTGGCTGAAAGCCAAAGGGACAACCTTAGGAGCAGACAATGGAATCGGAGTTGCAGCATCGTTAGCCATTCTGTCCGCAGACAATATTGAACATGGTCCGATTGAATGTTTGTTCACCACAGATGAAGAAACCGGATTGACAGGAGCATACGCCTTAAGGAATGATTTTCTGACAGGAGATATATTGATGAATCTGGACACTGAAGAAGAAGGTGAATTGTATATCGGGTGCGCTGGTGGCAAAGGAACAACTGCAACGTTCTCATACAAAGAAGACCAAGTACCACTTAACTATTATTGGTTCAATATCCATGTACGAGGACTAAACGGAGGTCATTCGGGAAGCGAGATACACAAAGGATTGGGTAATGCCAACAAGATATTAGTTCGCTTTTTGTGGTCTTTGCTGCGAAAAATGGATCTTCGCATTACACAAATATCGGGAGGCAATCTGCACAATGCCATTGCGCGTGAAGCCACAGCTTTGGCAGGAGTTCCGATTGGAGATAAAGACCGCGTGGTGCAAATGCTCAATATTTTCATTGCCGATGTCGAAGCTGAACTGAAAGCAGTGGATCCCAACGTAAAAATATTGATCGAAACAACTGACGAACCTTCTTTTGTGATTGATCACAAAACAACAGCAAACCTACTCAACGCCTTATTGGCATGTCCTCACGGAGTGTTGGCGATGAGTCAGGAAATTCCCGGTTTGGTAGAAGCTTCTACAAACCTAGCTTCCGTAAAAATGAATGATAGCAAACAGATTTTGATAGGAACCAGCCAACGGAGTTCGACCGAATCGCTCAAAAACTATGCTGCCAATATGGTGAATGCTGTGTTCACACTAGGAGGAGCCACCGTAGAACACGGAGAGGGTTATCCCGGATGGAAGCCAAATCCGGATTCTGAAATTCTGAAAATTTCCGAAAAAGTATACCATGATCTATATGGAGTTGAACCCGAAGTAAAAGCAATACATGCAGGATTGGAGTGCGGTCTGTTCCTCGAAAAATATCCTAATCTGGATATGGTTTCGTTTGGACCAACCATCACCGATGCCCATTCTCCGGCTGAGCAGGTGAATATTCCATCTGTAGCGAAATGGTGGGACTTTTTATTGGAAATACTGAAAAATATCCCCACAAAGAAATAAAAAAAGAGAAATAAATTCGTTTTACAGATACATAATTTACATGAAAGCTCCATTATCCAAATGGAGCTTTTGTGACCTATCACAAAAATAAAAACCTTTCATTATGGAAAAAATGAAGATAGAAATATGGTCGGACATTGCTTGTCCATATTGTTATATAGGAAAAAGAAAAATGGAAACCGCTTTGAGTCAGTTTCCTCACCGTGACGAAATTGAATTAGTATGGCACAGCTATGAATTGAATCCAGACTTCCCAAAAGCAGCTTTGGATAAATCATATTATCAATATCTGGCAGAGATAAACCACTCCACCATAGAAAAAGAAAAAATAGAACTGCAAGGATTGATACATCTTGCAAAATCAGCAGGATTAGATTATCACTTCGACAAAGTGATCTTAACAGACACTTCCGATGCATTACGGTTAGTAAAATTGGCAAAAGAAAAAAAATTGGCTGACGAAGCGGAAGAAATTCTTTTCAAAGCTTTTTTTGTAGATGGAGAAAATATTAGTGACAGAAATACGTTAATAAGATTAGGTGTTCAGATTGGATTGCCGGAAGACGAAATTGCCAACTTGTTAGACAGCGATAAATTTTTGGAAGAAATCAAGGAAGATATCCGCCACAGCGAAGATGATCTGAATTTGGAATACATTCCATTTTATTTACTAAACAACAAATATGTAGTACAAGGCTCTATAGCCAACGAAGAATACCTGGATGTGCTGACCAAGGCTTATGACGATTGGAAACATAACGGAATATCAGCCACAGTGAACGAAGAAGACATCATCACCGGACAGGCCTGCTCGATAGACGGCAAATGCAGCTGATCGCCATTTTTTTTACGAATAAACGTTTTGCATGAAAAATCCTATTTCGCTTTTTCTTTTTTTCATTCTACTATCGGTAAGTTTTGCGGCTTGCACAGACGATGAAAAAATATCGACCGATCCGAATCTCAGTCTCGAATTTTCGAGTGATACCATCCGTATCGACACCATTTTTACAGAACTCGGTTCAGCAACCAAACGTCTGAAAGTCTACAACAGGAGCAATTATGCACTGAACATTGCATCGATAGAACTGATGGGTAAAGGACAAAGCGGATTCCGAATCAATGTGGACGGGGAAGCCGGAAGCAAAGCCGAAAATCTAAGAATATTGGCCAAAGACAGTATGTTTATCTTCATAGAAGTAACCATAGATCCTCTGAATTCAAATAGCCCGATGCTAATTACCGATTCGATACGGTTCAACTATAATGGCAAAAATCAATTCGTGCAACTCGAAGCCGTAGGTCAGGACGCTATCGTATGGCATGGCAAAACAATTGAAAATGATACGACGTTGACCGGAGAGAAACCGTTCCTCATATACGATTCATTGGTCATTAACGCCGGAGCAACTCTCAATCTGGAAAAAAATGTGCGGCTTCATTTTCAGAAAGGAGCAAAAGTTTTGGTCAAAGGAAGTTTGAATGTAAAAGGGACTATAGAAGAACCCGTTTATTTCAGAGGTGCGCGCTATGACAATATTCTGACGGATGTGCCCTACAACAACATTCCGGGACAATGGGGCGGAATCATCGTGGATTCGTTAAGTTTCAACAATCATTTCGAGAATGCCCGCATTCGTGGCACAGAATATGGAATCATATTCAATCAATCTGATCCTGGCCAACTAAAAGCAACTTTTCTGAACACGATAGTCATCAATAGTCAAGCCGATGGTATATCCGCCACAGATTGCAATATAACTGCCAAAAATTCTTTATTCTCAAATGCAAAAGGAGCTACCGTAAGGTTAATCGGTGGCTATTATTCATTCATCCATTGCACATTAGCAAACTATCTTTCATGGTGGGGCATGGGTCATACGGCGGGATTGATCATTGGGAATGTGATAACGCTAGATAGTGGATCAGAAGAAGTGAGACTACTCAATCAATGCGATTTCTTCAATTGTATCATAGCAGACTCGGGATTTAAGGGGATTCAATTTCAGAACAAAATGAATGGGAATGAAGTAAATGCAAGTTTTGAACATCAATTTCGTAATTGCCTGATCCAAATATCAGGTAAAGATGATCCGGACAACTTTTTCAATAATATATGGAATAAAAGCCCTGAATTTGTTGACATCAATTATAACAACAATTATAATTATAATTTTGAACTCGATTCAATTTCTCCGGCCATAAACATTGGAGATGTCACATATTCGGTATCTTTGCCAAATGATCTCAATGGCACACCTCGTTTGAGCGACAAGGCTCCCGACGCGGGATGCTATGAATGGGTCAAAAAGGAAGACTAACTAAAAAGTAATAATCGCATGAAATCATCAAAATTAGCAGAATTGGAGAAAGACCGTAAATTCAAGCGGCTCAACTTTCCCTTGTCGTACCTTTACTTGAATGTATTGATACTGGCTCCTGTTCTGGTACTATTCATAGGACTATTAGGTATCTTGTATCTAACCAAGAACGATTTACTTTTGTCGTGGTATTCGATATTTTATATCGTATGTTTTGTGTTGGGCACTATCTGGTTGAAATCAATCAGTGAGATTGTGATAAAAAAATCAATTAACAACCCAGATGCATATCTCGCCACTTGGGCAGCACCCATAGGAGAAATTGGGAACAAGGTCTATCTTATTTTCACGACGGGAAATAAACGTCACGATAAGTTTTATATCGAAAATATAAGAAAAAAACTCAGCGATGATGATTGCACGGAACTGTGTAGTAAAGCCAATAAAAAACATGCTGTCTCACTAACCGAGCAATTGATGACAGACGACGATGTGTTGCTGACTATTCAAACCAAGGCTATCATCAAAAGAAGAAATCCCAATTGGAAATCGGACGAAAGTTTGCCGATCCTCTATGTAGACAGCAAACACATGAGTCCCATAGCAGGACGATACTTATATTAGTTTTGTTTTCTTTTACTTAATAAATTGTTTCATTCTGGGATTTTGGGCAAGTTTTGTTCTTTCAATTTTGATTCTATATATATATTTGATAGTTTTGCTAAACCAATCAATTAAATCTAAAGAACAATAATCCCTATGTTAACAGAACAAGATCTCGTTTTTCTTTCAAGAAAAGGTATTAAACAAGAAGATATAGAGCAACAAATCTCATTTTTCAAGAGTGGTTTTACTTATCTTAAACTGTATGGTGCTGCTTCTGTAGCAAAAGGCATAAAGCGAGTGTCGGACGATGATCTTGAAACATTCCTGCAAACATGGGATTCTTATAGAGAAAAGGGCAAGAAGATCATAAAATTTGTTCCTGCATCGGGGGCTGCAAGTCGCATGTTCAAAGATTTATTCGAGTTTATTGATGCCCCTTATGATGTTCCAACAAAACCTTTTGAGAAAACATTTTTCGACAACATCACCAAATTTGCTTTTTTTGAAGACCTGAATACGATTTGCGAAAAAAATCAGGGAAAGGATATCCAAACATTGATAGCATCGGGTGACTATAAGACTGTTGCCAGAAATTTGTTAGCTGAAAATGGTCTTAACTATGGCAATCTGCCCAAAGGACTGCTTAAATTTCACAAATATGCTGAAGGTGCAACCACTCCGGTTGAAGAACATCTGAAAGAAGGTGCCATCTATGCAAAAGATGCAAAAAACGAAGTAAATATACATTTTACGGTTTCTCCTGATCATTTTCAGCTCTTCTCTGATCTCATTTTTGACAAAAAAGACATTTATGAGCAAAAGTTGAGCACTAAATTCAACGTTAGTTTCAGCGAACAGAAACCAAAAACAGACACCATAGCCGTGAACCCCGAGAACGAATTGTTCAGAGACAAAGGCAAGTTGGTATTTCGTCCCGGAGGACACGGTGCTTTGATAGAGAATCTGAACGATCTGGATGGTGATGTGGTCTTTATTAAAAATATAGATAACGTTGTCCCCGACAGATTGAAAGGCAACGAAGCAAAATATAAAAAACTATTGGCTGGTGTACTCGTAACGATGCAGACGAAAGCTTTTTCATATCTAAATCTGATAGATTCAGGAAAGTATTCACACGATGAATTGATTGAAATCCTATACTTCCTGCAAGACGAATTATGCATCAAAAACCCTGAAACAAAATTGCTGGAAGATGCCGAATTGGTTTTATATCTGAAACGTAAACTCGATAGACCTTTCCGCGTTTGCGGTATGGTGAAAAATGTGGGAGAACCGGGTGGAGGTCCGTTTCTGGCAGAGAATCAGGATACTACTATTTCGCCACAAATATTGGAAAGTTCCCAGATAGATATGAGCAATGCCGAAAGCAAAACCATGTTTGAACAAGGCACACATTTCAATCCGGTCGATCTCGTATGCGGCATTCGAGACTATAGAGGACGTAAATTTAATTTACCTGATTTTGTGGATAAAAACACAGGTTTCATCTCATTGAAATCAAAAGGTGGAAAAGAACTAAAAGCTCTGGAACTACCCGGATTGTGGAATGGAGCCATGTCTGACTGGAACACAGTGTTTGTGGAAGTTCCGATCGAAACATTCAACCCTGTGAAAACAGTAAACGACCTGCTTAGAGAACAGCATCAAGCCTAACTTTCAGGACAAAAAAAATAATTGAACAACTCTTTGAGACGAGCCTTTCCACCTTTCTGTGAAAGGCTTTGTTTTTGAACAAAAGACTATAAATCCTTGTTTACTAAACAAAAGAACAAAACGATTTATATGAAAAAATATATAATAGCAGTTTTTTTATTATTCATTTTCATAACCACAGTTGCTGCGCAGGTTGAGAAAAAGACATTCGATTATGCACTTAAAGGAATTGATACTCTCCGTTTAGACAAATACGAAGATCTTTCTCTGAAAGGACAAAAACCTTGCATCATATTCATGTTTGGAGGAGGTTTCGTCGGTGGTTCCAGAAATGAAAAATCAAATGCGTCCTATCTGCAAAAATTGGCTCAAAACGGATATGTAGCCATTGGAATAGATTATCGTTTAGGGCTGAAAGATGTTCCTGCCAGAATGAAGCAAGGTGAAAAAGTTGGAGCCAGAGAAATTGTTGCTTTAATGGATAGCTCAATCAATATAGCCGTTGAAGACTTATATGATGCCACAAGTTTTGTAATAAAAAATGCCCAGAACTGGAACATAGACACAGCCCTGATTGTTGCCAATGGTTCAAGTGCCGGAGCCATTTCTGTATTACAGGCAGAATACATGATCTGTTCTAACCAGAATCTCTCAAAACGATTGCCCGAAGGGTTTAACTACGCCGGTGTCATAGCCTTTGCCGGAGCAATTTTCAGCACCAATGGCAATCTGAAATGGGCTAAAAATCCTGCTCCCATTATGTTTTTTCATGGTGATGCAGACAGCAATGTCCCTTACAATAAAGTAAAACTGTTCAAGCTCGGTTTCTTTGGCTCTAAAAACCTTAGCGATCAATTGAATAAAATGCAAACACCTTATTATTTCTACGATGTGGAAAACGCTGCACATGAAATAGCTGGTAGCCCAATGCAGCGAAATCTGAATGAAATAAACACTTTTATGGACAAGTTTGTAATTAACAAAGAAAAATTAATCATCCACACGAAAATGACTCAGATAGGCAAACCAGAAATGAAAAAGAAATTCGGAATCAAAGAATACATCAAATCAAATTTCTAAGAAGAGAAAATTCAGATAAAACAGATAAAGCATTCGCCATCATTTCACATCATACCAACTCCTTAGATTCAATATTTTCAGTTTTTTATTTTAATTTTTCGAGAATTGCTGCTGCAATAAATTCAGCTGCCCTGTCATTAAGACCTCCTCCCATCACCAGCATATCAGCTTGTTGGCGTGAAGGCTCTATAAATTCTTCGTGCATCGGACGCACAGTTTTGTAGTAACGATCTATGACTTCGAGAGCCGTGCGGCCTCTCGATTCCATATCACGCTGAATGATCCGTGTAAGACGCTGGTCAGCCGGAACTTCTAAAAAGACCTTCATATCCAATTCTTTGCAAATAGTATTGCTGGTATAGATAAGAATGCCTTCCACCAATAATATTTTTTTTGGAGCCACTGGCACGGTCTCAGGCAAACGCGTGCATGTAAGATAAGAATAAGTAGGATGAGCAACAGCCTTTCCACATTTCAAGGTTTGTATATCTTTGAGCATTAACTCCCATTCGATCGAATTAGGATGGTCGTAGTTCATTTTAAGCCTCTCCTCCAATGGAAGATGCCCATTGTCTCTATAATATGCGTCTTGTGGGAGAATTGCAATCTCTTCACGTGGAATTTTTCTTAAAATACTATCTACCAAGGTTGTTTTTCCGGAACCAGATCCCCCTGCTATACCAATTACATACATCTTTCTATGTTATTATTTTTGTGTTACAACATCCGGTGACAAATATAATATTCTTGTTCTGTTTAAGAAAGCCGTAAAGCATTATTTTGATGTAAATAAAAACAATTGTCAACCAGACTATCACAAAATTAAATCACCTTCCATCAGTTTTAATATTTGTTAAAATAATCTTTTTAATCTAAATTTTTATTTATTGCAAGATGAAAGGATATCTTTATATTTATTTTTTTTGCCACTAAAAAGTTTTCTTTATACATTTGTGCGCTTATAGTTTATCAAATTCTATACAATAGATTATGGAAGATTCGATCTTAGATTGAATTTAAAAAAAATATATTTAATATAACACAAAGAAAATTAATGTCAAAAGTTGCACTAATCACAGGTATAACAGGTCAAGATGGAGCTTATTTAGCTGAATATCTAATTAAAAAGGGATATACTGTTCATGGTATCAAACGCAGATCATCTCTTTTTAACACAGAACGTATTGATCACCTGTACCAAGATCCGCATCAGACACATCGGAATCTGGTTCTTCATTACGGAGACATGACAGATAGTATGAATCTAACCCGTATAATTGGAGATATTCAAC
>JBKECE010000119.1:0-28733 GCA_047974325.1 Dysgonomonas sp.
GAACAGTGGTTTAGAGTATTGTTCAATGACTTTGGCGGAGCTTACAGCAGCGGGTCTGTTCAGGATTTACACCTGATTCCCTTTTCATTATCACCTATCGAAAGGTAGATGATAACACCAAAACTGGTTCAAAGGTAAATAGTTTTTTCTTTGAAGTATGTTAATTATCAGAATATATTTTTGTCTTTTATGAAATGTAGCATTTACAAACAACACACACAATAGATAAAATCCAAAAGAAGAATATGGTGTGTGTTTTATTACTTGATCAGAATATGTTGATTTATTCATTTAGTATTTATATTTGCAGCCTAAAATTATAGCAATTATGAATTATACAGGATTTTATACGGTTGCAATGCTCATCATTTCTAATATTTTCATGACCTTAGCCTGGTATGGTCATCTGAAGATGAAAGATCTTTCATGGTTTTCGACTCTTCCTCTTTTTGGCATCATCCTCATCAGTTGGGGTATTGCATTTTTTGAATATTGCTTTCAGGTTCCGGCCAACAGAATCGGATTTGTGGACAATGGAGGTCCTTTTTCGCTCATTCAGTTGAAAGTGATACAAGAAGTTGTCAGTTTGAGTGTTTTTGTCATTTTTGCAACTGTAGCATTTAAAACAACTCAATTTCAGTGGAATCATATACTTGCATTCATATTGCTGATTGTTGCTGTATATCTGGTCTTTAAAAAATAGGATACCCGTTTCTACTACATCCACTTCATTCTGATGCTCTGATAGAAAAAGGCAGCCTGCAACAGATGTTACAAACCGCCTTCATGGAAAAAAGTATTTTTATTTATTTATGAGGGCAAACAACTCTTCCGCCGCGTCTTTGGGACCATCCTTTGTTCGCCCCTCGATGGCTAGCGAAGTATGTATCTCACCTATTTTTATACGATGATCTTCCATTGATTTGAAATATTTACGGACAAGAATTTCTGCCAGCGAACGTTCTTGTACAGGACCAAACGGATTTGCAAAGTAAGATTTTACTAATCCCACTTCAGTTGTTGTTCCTTTAGCTTTGCGGGCTCCATCTTCAAACACCTGAATGGCAGAATCGAGATCATCAAAAAATATGATTTTGTCTTTCGAGTCTGCATAGTTATTTGCATAAAGCATATAATCGACTCCATATCCCTGTGATATGATTTCATAAGTGGAGATCGGTATCGTAACACGAGCATTCACCTTGTCCGGATTTGTATATATACCTCGATCAAGTTGTTCAAATGCATAGACCGGATCCAGATCATCAGTCCTCACAAATGCGCCGATCTCTGTTCCATAGGCTTTTATGCTTCCATCTTCCTGCATCTCCAGATACCCCATATCATCAAAAATGACGCGCATATGGCGAATATAATCTTCGTTCAATGAACGGAAAGCCTCCAGACTTTCGGACTTTCCGGCTCCACTATCGCCCATGATAATGATATTAGCCTCTTTTCCATTGTTTAAAGCAATATTTACCATCGCACCGTGTATAGGCAGATTTCCTCTCTCCATTTGCTTGATGTTGTGCAATGTCAAGAGCATTTTCTTCATATACCCAAAATAGTCAATATCGTCACAATAGTTTGCATAACCAATCAGTATATCATTCTTTTTATCTTTATGATAGAAAGTACGTTTTTCTTCATGACCATCCGGATAACCGAATATATAGATCAAATCCGGTTTCTTTCCTATATAATCATTCTCTTTTGAGAGTTCAAATAAATTAGCCAATCCCAACCCATGACACATGAAGTCTTTGTGAAAATAGACAAATGAAAGCAAGTTTCCCACTTTGGCAGGATATAAAAACCAGTCGTCCTCGTTCAACACCATATTAGTTAGAGGATTTATTGACGATTCCTGAAAGATGCCATCTCTTGTATTTTTCTTTGTATAGGAGATATAAGGAGGATTTATGACCACAGTGCCGATGAATGGAATGTTATTCAAGCCCTGATATTCAACAGGACAGTTCCAATTGATATCGTATAATAGCAATCCGGCTTGTGCTCCGGCTGTGAGCTGACGATATACACGGTGATTGTAGCCCATGACGGTTTCTTCTGTACGCCGGTATATGGACAGGATAAGTTCATTGAGCAATCCGTTTGCCTGAATAAATCTCACATTCTGCAAACCATCACCTAATCGGTTGTTGTGTACGATGGTCACACGTTCCAATTTTCGCCAATATGAATATAATAATTCTATCAGTTCTATAAATAAGTTGCGATCTTTGAAAAAAATAGCAAATTTGCCATTCATTGCAATAAGTTCGTCAACATTGCAAACAGTTATAAGTTTAAATACCTCGATCAATGAATGTCCAAAATCATCGTCGGACTCAAAATCCCGAATGAAAGCATTATAGATTATTTTATTATCTTTCTTGATCTTTTTCACAAAAGACCCTATAACTTTTTGGAAAGCATAACTGTTGAGTATCTTTTCCCTTGTGTCGCAATATTTTTCCGTGAAGTTAATAATTGCCCGACCTCTGCTCAATGTAAATTCTTGTAACATTTGTTTTTGTTTTTAATGAATGATTATTTAGTGTTTATTTCTGCCTTTTTCGTCTCACATATCCTGGATTGACTCCAAATGAGTGGAAATTCAGATTTGTCTCTTTCAAGCACTGAGGACATAAACATTCTTCATAACTTTCATTGACATAATCTCTTACTCCCGGCAAAAGATATATATGCGTACAATGACATAAATCGGTACGATTTTCCCTGCACGAGAAGCTGTTAGAACAGCGAGGACATATTTTTTTCATCTGTGTTGTTTGTTTTGAGAGTTAATAATCGGATTTAAAATATCTTGATTCCAAAATCTTTCAATTTCTTTAATTCTTTTACACTTTTTTTTCTGAATATCAGTGCCGCAATGCAAATGCCTATAGCCAGACAAAACAGCAGAGATGAAGTCAAAATAAAATTATAAGCAGTGTCTTGCAGCAGAGACGATGTTCCGGAACTTGTTCCTTCTTCATATATCCTGATGCAGCCGAGCATTGTGCGGTATGCATACAATCCGGGAATCATAGTAATGCAGGCAGGCAAAGTGAACACTACGGGTGGTGTGTGTATGCCATGTGCACAGTATATTCCAGCCAATCCAATAAATACCGTACCGCAAAGTGTAGATGGAACCAATCCAAATCCGGAATGGATCAGGACAAAACGGATGCAATGCCCCACTCCACCCAATATGCCCGAAACGAACAATGCTTTTCGTGGTGTTTCAAACAATAATGCAAAACCTATGGCTACGAAGAAGCTCAGAGATGCGTCTCTAAATATATCTATACCCATATATTCAAAAATTATTTATTCCAATCAAAGTCATACTTAAAAACATTCCCACAGCTATGCATAAAAGGATGAAACCGCCGAATGCTCCACGAGCTATTCCAACCGGAATATAACCTTCCAACAAGTCTATGATACAATTGATAAGAGGAACACCCGGAATAAGGAACAACACAGCTGTGGCAACAGCTGTTTCTGGGGATAATCCCCATTGAAAAAGCACATCTAAACCCGAAACAGTTGTGGTCACAAATGCAGCACATATAATAGCAATCATCAGATTGAAGCCTCTTTTCAACATTTCTTGCCTCACGGTCAGTCCGATTATGGATGCAGTAAAAGCAAAAAAACTGTTCATCCAATCTCCTCCGGCGAGCAAACATAAGCACCCACAAGCAATACCTATAAAAAGACGGACAAGCCAGACAGGATGTCTCGATGTGCTTTTCAACTCTTTTAAAGCATATTCAAAATCGTGAAGTGAAATTTTTTCTTCAAACAATTTCCATGTCAACAAGCTTGTATCGGTCAAAATGCCAAAATGTACTCCATGATGCTTTATGCAACGGTTGCCGGTCACCGTATGTTCAGGATTGTTTTTATCCGTAGCAGTCACAGATATAGCTGTGAAAGAGAGAAGCATCTCCACTCTGAACGGTGTCGTTTCTGCAATACGCTGCACATTTCTGTTGATACGTTCACAATGCGCACCGGATTCTAAAAGAATTGTGCTCACATCAAGGACTAGATCTGCAAATTGGTTCACAGATATTCCTTTGCCTGCCAACGAGACATTTTCCATTTTCGCTTTATTTTTTTTACAATAATATTGTTTCTGGAGAATAATCAATTCAGACAGATGATGAGACATCACAATAGTCAGACATAATACAAATGCATCTGACTTATCACAACCACTTATGGCTGTGCATAAAAAAAATGACCTTCTTCTGAATTTCTCACTTCTCCGGATTGTCTCTATTCCACGAAAGACAAAACCATATTATCATTGGCAGGTCTTCTGACTCACTCCTAGTTTCTTGCAGCCTTCCCTTTTTATTCAAAAAAGTGGCATTGAGTATTGCTCGAAACAACAATATGGAGCTTACAGCAGCGGGTCTGTCCAGGATTTACACCTGATTCCCTTTTCATTACTCATCCGAAGATGCGGATTTGTAACACCAATAATTTTTTACAAAGTTGAAACAAATATTTGAAATAAATCACTAATTCATCAAATAATTTTTCTGTAATATTAAAATTATATTGTTCGCAAGTTTTTACATCTATGCATAGTATTTCTGGCAAGAAGACAATTCTATTAAATAGCATAATTGTTCACAACACGAATAAATAATTCTATAAATATCATCATTTTGGAAAACTTTTAAATCTATTTAAAAGATTAATACACTATAAAACAAGTATTTAAATAATAAAATTGAAAATTATAAAAAATAGCGATTAAAAATATTTACAATTTATGGTTATAGAATTTAAAAATAATAATTACTTTTGTTGAGTATACGGTTCCGGATTTATTCGGATGAAAAGGGAATCAGGTGTAAATCCTGAGCTATTCCCGTAGCTGTAAATTTCTAAAAGATTGATATTACTACGCCACTGTTTATCATAGAGAAAAATAATTGTAGACGGGAAGGTGATCAATCCGAAATGAGTCAGAAGACCTGCCGTGTAACATTGATCTGTAGCTTTCGGGAGAAAAAGCGAAAGGATAGAATATGTGGCACTATGCTTTATCATTACGCACCGCTTATTTTCTTTTCACACATCTACCGTCGGTTATAAAAAATTTGAGGTTAAAAACTTAAAATATAATTGACATGATCCAAACAGTTGTAAAAAGAGACGGACGTATTGTCGGTTTCAATGAAGAAAAAATCATGGCTGCTATCCGCAAAGCCATGCTGCACACTCAACAGGGAGAAGATTCGTCTCTGACAAGACGCATCACTGATTATATTTCCTGTCAGGGCAGTGAACAAATGACAGTGGAACAAATTCAGGATATGGTCGAATTGGAACTGATGAAAAGTCCACGCAAGGAAGCCGCAAAAAAATATATTGCCTATCGCGATCAGCGCAGCATTGCGCGTAAAGCGAAAACACGTGATATGTTTCTGGAAATCATAGAAACCAAATCGAATGATATCACTCGTGAAAATGCAAATATGAATGCCGACACTCCCGCCGGTATGATGATGAAGTTTGCAAGTGAAACGACTAAACCTTTTGTCGATGATTATTTGTTAACACCTGAAATAAAAGAAGCCCTACATTCCAATTATCTCCATATCCACGATAAAGATTACTATCCGACCAAGAGTTTGACCTGTGTGCAACATCCCTTAGACAAAATTCTTCAACACGGTTTCAATGCAGGGCATGGAGAATCTCGTCCCGCAAAACGGATAGAAACAGCCAGTATGCTCGGATGCATCTCTCTCGAAACAGCACAAAATGAGATGCACGGCGGACAATCTATCCCCGCTTTCGACTTCTATCTCGCACCTTTTGTCAGAAAAAGTTTCATAGAAGAAATAAAAGTGCTGGAACAAATGAACGGACAGGACTATAAGCATCTTTTTGAAACTCCAATGAAAGATTATATTTTCTGCGAACTGGGAAATTTACAGGGAGAAGAAAGAATTGTGCAGCATGCTGTGAATCGTACAGTTAGCAGAGTACATCAGTCAATGGAAGCTTTCATTCACAATATGAATACCATCCATTCGAGAGGTGGCAATCAAGTTGTTTTTAGCTCTATCAACTATGGAACAGACACTTCGGCTGAGGGACGGTGTGTGATGAGAGAATTATTGTTGAGTACGGATCAAGGTGTTGGAAACGGTGTCACTGCTATTTTCCCCATTCAGATATGGAAAAAGAAACGCGGTGTGAGCTATTTGCCGGAAGACAGAAATTATGATTTGTACCGATTAGCATGTAAAGTGAGTGCTCGACGTTTTTTTCCAAATTTTCTCAATCTGGATGCAACATTCAATCAACATGAATTGTGGAACAAAGATGATCCGCAACGGTTCAATTACGAAGTGGCAACGATGGGATGCCGCACACGTGTTTTTGAAAACCGCTATGGAAAAAAAACATCCATAGGAAGAGGAAACCTCTCGTTTTCGACCATCAACATGGTTCGTTTAGCCATTGAATGTATGGAAATCACCAATTTGCAGGAACGGATAGATTCCTATTATAAAAAACTGGACGACGTGCTTGACCTTGCGGCAGAGCAATTGCACCGACGGTTTGAATTTCAGAAGACCGCCATGCCCAAGCAATTCCCGCTATTAATGTCTGTTTTATGGGAAGGCTGCGAAGCTCTGAATCCAAACGATACTATCGAGAAAGTCATCAACCAAGGGACTCTAGGCATAGGATTTATTGGTCTGGCTGAAGCCTTGGTGGCACTCACCGGAAAACATCATGGAGAAGATGAACAAGCTCAACAATTGGGATTAGGGATCGTTACACACATGCGTGACCGTGCGAATGTATTTTCTGAGAAATATCAGCATAACTATAGCATACTCGCCACCCCTGCCGAAGGCCTTGCAGGACGCTTCACCAAACGCGACAAAAAAGTGTTCGGAAACCTCCCGGGAATCACAGACAGAGAATACTATACCAATTCGAATCATGTGCCGGTATATTATTCTTGCAGTGCACATCAAAAAGCCCGAATTGAAGCACCTTATCACGACTTAACTCGTGGAGGCCATATTTTTTATGTTGAAATAGATGGTGATGCGACTCACAACCCTGAAGCTATTATGACCATTGTGGACATGATGGATAAGTATAATATCGGATACGCATCCGTCAATCACAATCGTAACCGTTGCCTCCAATGTGGATATGAAAATGCAGCAACCCAACTGAGTGAATGCCCCAAATGTGGCAGTATGCAAATAGACCGTCTGCAACGTATCACAGGATATTTGGTGGGAACCACTGACAGGTGGAACAGCGCCAAACTGGCTGAACTTAACGATCGTGTTATCCATGAGTAACAGCATATCCATACTCAATATTATACATGACACAACTGTGGATGGCTCCGGATTCCGTACCGCGATCTATGCAGCAGGTTGCAAGCACCGATGTCCCGGATGCCACAATCCGCAGTCGTGGAATATTGATAATGGAATATTGTACTCTATCAACAACTTGTTGGAAATTGTGAAAGCTTCTGAATTTGCAAACGTCACTTTCACAGGAGGAGATCCTTTCATGCAGGTCGAAGGTTTTACGGAATTGGCTCGCCGGATAAAAGCCGAAACAAAGAAAAATATATGGTGTTACACAGGCTTTCTCTACGAGCAGATTGTCCATTCGATAAAGCTTTCATCAATACTACCTTTCATAGATGTGCTTGTGGATGGACAATATATTGCAGTTCTACGAGACGAAGATCTACAATTCAGGGGAAGTAAGAATCAAAGACTGATTGATGTGCCGCAATCTATAAAAACCGACAAAATTACTCTCTGGGATAATGAATATTGCGCAGAACTACCCTACTATATCCACTCTGACTGCAACCAAAACTGACAAACCTAATTATTAAAAAAGACACCATGAACCAGTAATTTGAAGAAACTTTTCTATCTGTAACAAATGTTACAAAAAAAAGAGCAAACATTCCTGACCTTTACTCCGAATATTTAAACAAAATGATATGGACAATATATTTGAAAAAGGAATGGTCTTGAATCTCATTCAATTGATAGATTATTCGGAGAGTGGAATTGTCAGCAAACAAGTATTAAAAAGCAATGCAGGCAATATAACCTTATTTTCGTTCGATAAAGGTCAGGGACTAAGTGAGCATACTGCTCCTTTTGATGCGATGGTACAAGTTCTTGATGGTAAGGTTCAAATACAGATTGGAGGTAAACCATTCAGCCTGGAAGCCGGACAAACAATTGTTATGCCTGCCGGAATCACTCACGCGTTGCACGCAACGGAAAAATTCAAGATGTTATTAACCATGATAAAAGGATAATTCTATGAGTGAATTGATTAACAACTCGGAAAAAAGAAAAGAGCTTCTCAAGCATCTCATCCTTCAACTCCATAAAGGAGAAGCTCCGAATGCAGTGAAATCAAGATTGATCGAATTGCTGCGTAAGGTTCCTTATAATGAAGTGGTGCAAGTGGAACAAGAATTGATTTCGGAAGGCTTGCCCGAAGAAGAAGTTTTGCATTTTTGCGATATTCACACAGCCGTATTGGATGGCAGCATCGACACATCGGCAGCAAAATCCATTCCCGCAGGACATCCGGTAGATACTTTCAAAAAAGAGAATGCTGAATTGCAAAAGACAATCGGTCAGATTCGTGAAGCTTTCACACAGTTGGAGATGGTGAATGACGAATCATTCAAAGGATACATGATCGGGCTGAAACGCTTACTCAATAGTTTGTCTGATGTCGATAAACATTATAAACGAAAAGAATTTCTTTTGTTTCCATTCTTAGAAAAACATGGAATCACCGGACCACCCAAAGTGATGTGGGGAAAACATGACGAAACACGTGCATTGCTGAAAGCCGCTCATGAGGTAGTGGATATGCGGGACGAAGCAAGTTGGGAAGAACTGCACCCGGCAATAATTGATGCAATAGAACCATCCCTGACTGCTGTGGAAGGTATGATTATGAAAGAAGAAGAGATATTGCTACCGATGGCTATGGATACACTGACTGAAGAGGAGTGGTATCAAATCTATCAGCAAACACCTGAACTTGGATTTTGCATTTATGATCCACAAGAAAAATGGAGTCCCAGCAATGCAACCACAAGTGAAGTGGAATATTCACCAAGCGGATCCGGACGTATAATCCTGCCCACTGGAAGTTTCAATTTGGAAGAGCTGACGGCTCTGTTCAACCTATTGCCTCTGGACATAACCTTTGTCGACAAAGATGATAAAGTAAAATTCTTTTCGCTAGGTCCTCATCGCATATTTGACCGCAATAGAGCGATCATTGGGCGCAGCGTACAATTGTGCCATCCTCCCGGAAGTGTACATGTTGTGGAACAAATACTCTCCGACTTCAAAAGTGGAAAAGAATCCAGAGCTGCTTTTTGGCTCAATTTCAAAGGGATGTTTGTCTATATCGAATACATTGCTCTGCGTGGCGAAGACGGTGAATATCTTGGTGTAATAGAATGCTCTCAAGATTTAACCCACTATCGGCAACTAGAAGGTGAGCAGCGATTATTATCTTACTCAAGCCTCTAAATGAAAGATCAACTTAATATAAATCTGCAAACTAAGGTAGGAGAAATGCTAGATGCCTATCCTCAATTAGAAGATATTCTGCTCAACATTTCTCCTGCGTTTGCAAAATTAAAAAATCCCATCCTACGGCGTACTGTTGCACGAGTAGTATCGCTCCGTCAAGCTGCTGAAACGGCAAAAGTAGATGTCGGTGAAATGATATCCGCACTACGAAAAGCAGTTGGACAGGATATCATTGATGTTACATTGAAAGAAGGTGATCTTTGTTCCGAAGCTTCACCCCGATGGAAATTCAGGCAGGACGATATTTCCATTTCTTTTGATGCCATTGATATAATCAACGGAGGAAATAGTCCGATGAAAGAAATACTGGCAAAGGCTGGTCAATTGGACGATACACAAGTTATGGAATTAATCACCCCGTTTGTACCACAACCAATAATAGAGCTGTTGAACACCAAAGGTTATAAATGCCAATATGATAAAAGAGGAGATAAAATATACACTTACATCAAAAAGATGTAACTTTATGGAACAATAATTCTTTATGAAGAATGGATGTAACTGCCATAAGTCATTGTTTCCTGTTCAACTCCATCAATGCAGATGAATTAGCAAGCCTTCTATCACGAGTGGAAGTGAAAGAAGTGTTTTTTGCCAAAAATGAAATGCTAGCAATGCAAGATGAACCTTGCAACAGGCTAATCATCTTGCAAAAAGGAAGTGTCAAAGCTGAAATGACCGATTCTTCGGGCAAAGTCGTAAAAGTGGAAGACATCTATGCTCCTAATCCCTTAGCCATTCTATTTCTCTTTGGAACTAAAAATCGGTTTCCGGTGCAAATAACGGCACTTGAACATTCCGAAGCGATGATTATTCCGAAACAGTCAGTCCTAAAAATGTTAGGATTGAACGAGCAATTGTTAAAAAACTATCTGGACATCTCAGCTAACTTTGCATCACGCTTGTCAGATAAACTCTATTTTATGTCGTTCCGCACTATCCGTCAAAAACTGATCAGCTATTTGCTCAGTCTCCCTTCAAACAATGGATTAGTAGTCCTCGACAAGTCCCAACAAACATTGTCTGAATATTTCGGGGTTTCCCGTCCTTCCCTGAGCCGCGAACTGGCAAATATGGTTAAGGACAATCTTATCTTGGTAGATAAAAAACAGATTAAGATAACAGATCGTGAAAAGTTGATACAGCTGATAAAATTTTCGTAAATATTCCCACTTTTTTGAAAGAAACTACTGCTTTCCAGACCTGCTCGTATCGTCTATATTATACCGAAACTATATCTTTGTCAGGATATAAATTTTAAACATTTTATTTAATGAAACAGAGACAATTCAACAGGTCAAAGGTTTTTCGCTTCAAGCGGTTTCAAAACAAGGCTTACAGTGCATTCAACAGCATGCATAAAGTTGTGAATATTGGTGTAGCGATAGGCTTTGTTCTCTCCATGACTCATTCTATGAAAGTGACAGGACAAACCACAGCAAGCGATTCCATCAGCCCCACCGAGTTAAAAGAAAATGCATTGGATGAGGTCATTGTCACGGCATCGCGGATCGAACTATCTTCCAATCAGGTCACAAGACTCATAACCGTGATCACCAAAGACGAGATAAAGCAGGCTCCTGTGCAAAGTATTCAGGATCTGCTGAATTATGCAACCGGAATAGACGTCTTACAACGCTGTGGACACGGAGTTCAAGCCGACATCTCGATCCGAGGCGGATCATTCGACCAAACAGCAATTCTTCTCAATGGAGTAAATCTCTCCAATCCACAAACAGGACACTACAGTTTTGACATTCCCATCAATCTAAACGACATCGAACGTATCGAAATCATTCATGGACCATCATCTCTGGTGTATGGTGCAAGTGCATTTTCGGGGGGCATAAATATTATCACCAAGAAAAAGCCTGATCACAGAGCTTATGGGAAGATACAAGCCGGAAGCCATAAACTATTTGGAACAGAAGCCGGAATCTCCTTGAATGGTGGTGTATCATCAAACCAATTATCAGTAGGATACAACACTTCGGATGGGTATATCCAAAACAGTGATTATTCCATTTCCAATGTGTTGTGGCAGACAAATCTCCATGTAGAAAAATCCGAGATAAATATACAATTGGGATATAATGACAAACGCTATGGAGCAAATACATTCTACTCTCCGACCTATCCAAACCAATACGATAAGACAAATTCATCCCTCGCATCAATAAAAGCAACGACAGGTGATCGGCTAAAATTTATTCCCTCAATTTACTGGAGTAGACACAACGATTGTTTTCAGTTATATCGAGACGGAACACCGGATATTCCGAGTTGGTACACAGGTCATAATTATCATCGGACAGATGTTTATGGATCCAATCTCAACCTCCAATATTCCTCCATAATAGGAATAACAAGCTTTGGTGCAGAATTTCGAAACGAAGGCATTGTTAGTAATGTGCTTGGAAAAACGATGGAAACACCCGACGGAAAATATACAAAATCCGATAACAGAACAAATATCAGCTATGCATTAGAGCATAACTTACTTCTTCGCAAATTCTCTCTGACTGTTGGGATATTAACGAATCACAATACGTCACTGAACAAGAACTATAAATTTTATCCATCCATTGGGAGCAGCTATACACTTACAGACAATCTTAAAATTTTTGGATCATGGAGCAAAGCGACACGTATGCCCACTTTCACCGACCTCTATTACAATACAAAAACACATTCAGGCAATGAAAACCTAAAGCCTGAATATTCCGAATCTGCCGAACTTGGGTTTAAGTATGCCAATTCTTTCATCAGTGCATACATAACAACATATCTAATGAAAGGGGACAATCTCATTGATTGGATAAAAACAGACGCTGATGCCAAATGGCAATCAGTCAATCTGGCAACAATTGATAAAAAAGGAATCGAAATCGGAGCCAGAATCAACTTACATGCTCTAAGTAAAATTCTCTATCCTAAAACTACTCTGCAAGTTGGTTATGCTCGGTTGCATCAAAGTGGCGATAATATATCTGGACAAGTCAATTCCAACTATGTACTCAATTATCTGCGAGATAAATTCACAGCACAGTTGGAATTACCTCTCTATAAACATATTCTGACAACTAATTGGAACTTCAGATGGCAAAAACGTATGGGGAATTATGAAAAATACAATGCCGAAACCAATACCTCAAATCTGAATCCCTACCCAGCTTTCTCGGTTCTGGATTTTCGGATCAACTATAATGCAACAAGCAACCTGACAATCAATCTTGACATGAATAATTTATACAATACACACTATTTCGACTTAGGTAATATTCCTCAGTCCGGATTCTGGATGATGTGCGGAATTAGTTATACATTGAGATAAATACAATATAGAGAGGTTCTTCGAAAAAAGGAATAGCCTCTCCTACCTCTTTTTAAAGTTTATTTTCTATTTTTACAAACGCAAAAAATAGAAAAAACCAGAGCATTATGCAAATAATTAAATATCCTCAGCAATCAGAATGGCCACAGATTCTTAAACGCCCAACATTTGACACAGCGTCACTCAATCTGACTGTTTCTGATATTTTGTCCAATGTCAAAGAGAGAGGAGATGTTGCCGTACGCGAATATGAGGCTAAGTTCGATAAGGTTGAATTAAGTGACTTGCTTGTATCCTCAGAAGAAATACAGAAAGCCGAATCATTGGTTTCCAATGATCTGAAAACAGCCATAGAACTTGCCAAAGAGAATATCAAGACCTTTCATGAATCACAAAAGAGTGAAATTAAAAAAATTGAAACGTCAAAAGGCGTCTTGTGCTGGCAGAAAAGCGTAGGAATTGAGAAAGTAGGATTATACATTCCCGGTGGCAGCGCTCCGCTTTTCTCCACAGTGCTCATGTTAGCCGTTCCGGCTAAAATTGCGGGTTGCAGAGAGATAATATTGTGTACACCTCCCAATAAGGACGGATCAGTGAATCCGGCTATCCTTTTTGCAGCCAAGCTTGCAGGTGTAGATAAAATATATAAAATCGGAGGAGTGCAGGCTATTGGTGCAATGGCCTATGGCACAGAATCTGTACCTAAAGTATATAAAATATTCGGCCCCGGCAACCAATATGTGATGGCTGCAAAACAGCTTGTCAGCCTCAAGGATGTTGCCATAGATATGCCAGCAGGCCCTTCAGAAGTTCTGGTTATTGCAGACCAGACTGCCAATCCTGCCTTCGTGGCAGCCGATTTGTTGTCACAAGCAGAGCATGGCGCAGACAGCCAAGTAATTCTGGCAACTACATCCGAATCTTTTGCGGCTGAAATTGAGAAAGAAATTAGTAAACAATTGATGACTCTCTCAAGAAATGAGATCGCAATTAAATCATTGAATAACAGCAAAATAATTATAACAAAAGATATTCAGGAGATTATAGATATCACCAATGAATATGCACCCGAACATTTGATCATCGAAACAGACAAT
This sequence comes from Dysgonomonas sp., assembly GCA_047974325.1. Classification (GTDB taxonomy): domain Bacteria; phylum Bacteroidota; class Bacteroidia; order Bacteroidales; family Dysgonomonadaceae; genus QVMP01. The sequence goes on from JBKECE010000119.1 coordinate 14,109, forward strand.
TATATGGAAATTGCAGAGCAGATTGTCAATGCAGGATCAGTTTTCTTAGGTCATTACACACCTGAAAGTGCCGGAGACTATGCTTCAGGAACGAATCATACACTGCCCACAAACGGATATGCGAAAGCCTATAATGGTGTCAATCTGGATAGTTTTATCCGCAAAATTACATTTCAGGAAATCAGCAAAGACGGCATACACAATTTGGGAAAAACAATAGAAATAATGGCCGAAAACGAGCTTCTGGACGCACACAAAAATGCTGTCACACTACGAATCGGAAAGTGAACATAACAACAATCACATACAACACTCCTGAGTACAAGCAAATGATAAATTTGCGATACAAGATATTGCGCGAGCCGCTTGGACTCACGTTCTCTGACGAATATCTCGAAAAAGATCGGAACGATATCCTTTGCGCCTGCTTCGAAAAAAATATAATGATTGGTTGTTGCATATTGACCAAAGTAAACAGTAGCACTTTGCAGCTTCGGCAAATGGCTGTAGACAACATTCACCAAAAAGCAGGAATAGGCTGCAAATTGCTAGCTTTTGTGCAGTTGTTGACCAAAGAAAATGGTTTTTCCTGCATCATACTTCATGCGAGAGCTACAGCTGTTCGTTTTTATGAAAAGAACGGATACGTAAAGCAAGGAGAAGAATTCACCGAGGTAGGCATCTCTCACTTCAAAATGATAAAACACCTATAGATAAAAATCTTTTATTCAATTATTAATCAGGATATTATTCAAAACGGATCGATTTGGCCGGCGATATGCGTGCAATGAGATAAGATGGGCCAACCATCATCAGCAATGATATAGCCAATGTTCCTATATTGATCAGCAATATATAGATTATGTTCATATCTATAGGTACTTCAGACACATAGTAGACTGATGGATCTAATTTCAATACTCCGAATATCTTTTGAATGCCGCAAATCACCAACGCAATCACATTTCCCCAAAGCATTCCTTTTATAATAAGAAATGATGAAATGTAGAGAAACGTTTTTCTTATCACTATGTTTTTTGCACCTAAAGCCTTGAGCACACCAATCATATTGGTACGTTCGAGAATAAGGATGAGCAAGCCTGATATCATCGTGAACCCTGAAACCAGAATCATCAGTATGATGATAATCCACACATTCATATTCAGCAAATCCAACCAATTAAAAATGACCGGGTTCAGCTCTTTTATGGATTGAGTAAACAATGTATTTCCCATCCGGTCATTGGATCCGGCCATTGTGAAAGCAACATTATTCTTAATTTCATCCAAGCGGTTGAAATCATCTACTAAAATCTCCAAACCACTCACCTGATTGTCTTCCCAGCCGTTCAATTGCCTCACGATTCCCATATCGACCACAACAAACATCTTGTCATAGTCCTCAAAATTGGTACTGTAGATCCCTGACACAGTGAATTTACGCACTTTCACCGGATCTTGTATCAAATAGACCATGAAGCTGTCTCCCAACTTCAGATTTAGCTTATCGGCTATGTATTTTGATATTATAGACTGATTCACAGATATAGTATCCGATGCAAGCAGCGTGTGACCTTCTATCATATTTTGCTTAAAGAATGTCCAATCATAATCCGAACCAACACCTTTAAGAACGATGCCCTGAAAATCGTTATCCGTTTTTATTATACCCGGCTTGGTAGAGAATGCCTCTATATGTTTTATGCCATCGACAGACTTCAACTTGCTTCTCAAACTGTCATCATCATATATAGGCAGGGTTTCGTACGAATTTTTGTTTTCCAGATTTGTGATCTGAATATGAGATCCAAAACCGACTACTTTGTCTCGGACTTCCTTTTTGAATCCTATCACAATGCATACTGCTAGAATCATCGTGGCCAAACCCAATGCGATGCCGGCAACAGCTATTTTTATGGCCGGTGAAGAAGCCTTGTTCTGATTATTGTTCCCGAAATATACTTTGCGGGCTATGAATAGTTCTAAATTCAATTTGTCTCATTTTTATTCTACGGCAAAGGTATAATATTTTAATTATACATCCGCAGTCTGCTAGTGTCTATCTTCAACAATGACAGGACGCACCCGATATTAAAACAGATCGGACGAACAACTATTTTTTAATATTAATGAGCCTTTATATAATCTTTTACCTAAAAATACGTTATAAGTATTAATAAATAATATTCGGGTAAACATTATCTTTGTTTTACCAAAGTTCTGAATAAATTTTTCGCCAAACGATATTCTTTTATCTATATGAATAATAAGAGTCCTAAACATATAATATTGTTCTTAAGTATATTCATTTACAGCTTTATTGGTTCAATGAAAGCTCAGGATGGCGAAAAAATATATCGGTTTCTTAATTTGCCTACATCGGCCAGAGTGAATGCGATGGGAGGCAATAATGTTTCGCTTGTCGACAACGATCTATCCCTTATCTTTCACAATCCGGCTCTTTTAGGACCCGAACTGGATATGAATTTCAATACGAACTACATGTCTTATGTTGGTGACATTGGCGTGGGAAGCGCTGTTTTTGCCAAATCAATGTCAGACATAAGCGCATTTGCGGTAGGTGTCAATTATTTCAATTATGGAAAATTCAGACAAGTGTCGGATGAAAATATATCCGGAGGGGATTTTTCGTCCAAAGACATTGCCATCAACGGATCGTATGGTCGCGACCTTTCTGAAAACTGGCGCGGTGGAGTCACTGCCAAATTTATATATTCCAACTATGAAAGCTACACATCGACAGGTGTAGGGTTCGATGTAGGACTTAGCTATTACAATCCCGATCAGGAATTTTCGTATGGATTGGTTCTCAAAAACATAGGTGCACAATTGTCTGCATATAACGATAGCAGGGTTGCATTACCTTGGGACATACAAACAGGTATCACAAAAAAATTCAATCATGCACCAATACGAGTCTCTCTCACGGGAATTTACCTTACACAATGGAATTTTGAGAAAGTGAATCCCGCCAATGGTCTTGAAGCAGACAATGGTAGTTTTATGGGAACTCTTTTTAAGCATCTTGTGTTTGGTGTAGACATCATTCCTTCAGACAACTTTTGGTTAGCTGTCGGATACAGTCCCAAAATGCACTCCGATATGCAAATTCTGGATGGAAACAAATGGGGCGGATGGAACGCCGGAGCAGGTATCCGTGTCAATAAATTCAGCATCGGATTTGCTTTTGCTCAATATCATCCTTCAGCCACATCTTACCAATTCAGTTTAGGTTTGGATTTAAGCAAATAAGGTCTGTTTCTGCTATATTCTGTTGTTTTGTATTCTTTACTATTATTCCCGGAACAAAAGACAAACTAAATTCATTTTTTGAATTTTACATGACTTATTGGTTGAAGCTTCGAACAAAAAGTTTTACTTTTGTGCTTTCTTTTTATTACGAAAAATCCGGTTATGGGCAAGGTTCTCTCCAAAGAAAAGATACTATTACGAACATCGTGGATCAGTGCATTAGGCAATGGATTATTATCCGCCTCAAAGATCTTTGTAGGGCTTTTTGCCGGCAGTTTGGCAGTACTCAGTGATGGTATAGACTCTGCAACCGACGTGGTCATCTCCATCGTCATGATCATCACTTCTTATATAATGCGCCGACCTCCCAACAGGCAATATGTCTACGGATACGAAAAGGCCGAAGGCATCGCAACCAAAATACTTTCGCTTGTCATTTTCTATGCAGGAATGCAAATGTTCGCAACATCAGTGCGAAGTATTTTTGCCCATGAATCCAAGGCTATGCCACAGATGATAGCCATTTATATCACTGTCTTTTCAATTATAGGAAAACTCGGATTGTCATATTATCAATATCGGCAAGGTAAAAAAATAAATAGTTCGATGCTGATTGCCAATGCTAAGAATATGCGCAACGATGTGATCATTTCGACAGGTGTCTTGCTTGGATTATTCTTCACATTCATTCTTAAAACGCCAATCCTCGACTCCATCACGAGTTTGATTATCAGTATATTTATTATAAAATCATCGATCAATATATTCATGGATTCGAATGCCGAATTGTTGGACGGAGTTAAGGATACAAGTATATATAACAGGATTTTTGAAGCTGTGGCCCAAGTGCCCGGAGCAACCAATCCGCATAGAGTGAGATCGAGGCAGATCGGAAATATGTATGCAATAACGCTCGACATAGAGGTGAATGGAGACATGACTCTCAAAGATGCCCATGCCATTGCCGAACAGGTCGAGAACAGCATCAAAGGTACTATAGAAAATGTGTATGATGTGTTGATACACGTAGAGCCCGAAGGTATGGAGCATCCACCCGAAAGATTCGGAATTGATGAACAAATGTTATTGTAAGAAATAAAAAAAGAGCAGGGTTTTATAGATTTTCAACCTTGCTCTTTAATTTTTTTTATTGTCTCTTACGATCTCTTCGCATCATATCCTCTTTTCACAAAATAGATGATTGTCCCTACAATGTAGGCAAACAGCAGATATTTAATTGCATCGTAGTTGTGTAACAAAATTACCAGATAAGTTGCTGCCAAAATTGCAATCGTTAGCAAACCTGCATATTTAATTGTTTTTGTATAATCATATTTATGTCCCCACACTTTTGGAGGGAAAGCATCATTTATCAGCCTGCTGAAGGCATTCACCAGAAGTATGGAATACGACATATATTCATATCTCACATCATTGACGATAAATAGAATAGCAGATACCGCAATCATTGCCCCGTAATATAGTTTACCTCCTTTTGTAGTGGAACTGGAAGGCATATCGGTTGCCATAAATATTGTTCCCAAAAGCAATCCACCCATCGAAAATTTAAGATCGTATCCTGCAAATATCCATGTGAGAAGAGAGAACACAGAAAGCAGAGCAAAAGGAATATGCCACGAAATACGCCTTTTCAATAACAGATACACACCTCCAAGCACCAAAAAGAAAATAGAGTATTCGCCTATTGCTCCCGATGCTTTGAAAAATAGGGTATTCAGATAATCAATAAACGAATTGTCTCCCAAAAAGCTGAAAGGCTTGATGGCTATATAATTGAGTGCATCTTTATTAAACCAAATGCTGCTGGATGTCATCGCAGCAGGAAAAAATATGGTCATGAACTCTCGTCCTACCAAAGCCGGATTTAGCATATTCCGTCCCAATCCGCCCCAGATCAGTTTTCCGAAAATGACGGACATTGCCCCACCAAAAGCAACCACATACAAAGGAGTGAATGGTGCTAGCGTGAGAGCCAACAATATGCCTGTAACGATTGCAGAACCATCAAGAATAGAATCTTTTTTTTTCAGAAACAGAGCAGAAAATATAAATTCGCCAATCAGTGCGCTGCCCACTGAAACCAGAATTGCAAGTAATGGTACATAACCAAATGCAAAATAAGACATTACGATGCAAGGTATTAAAGCAATGACAACATCTATCATAACTTTTCTTGTAGTGTCTTTCGTTCTCACAAACGGAGTGTAGATTGATTTATATGCTTCCATCATTTCGAACTCATTATCTTGGTTTTACCATTCTTTATGCTCTCAATCAGAGGCACATCACTAGGACAAATATATTCGCATGCAGCACATTCTATACAATCGACAATATTGTATTCACTTAGCTTGTCATAGCGGCCTTTCCGATATAATTCTTCAAACTTAAGAGGAATTAAATGCATAGGGCAAACATCAATGCAATATCCACAAGAAATGCAATTGCTGCGTTTATCTTCTTTTCTGGCAAAAGTGAGTATGCCCGACGATCCTTTCATTACAGGGGCCATCAGATTAGTCACGGCTTTTCCCATCATAGGTCCTCCAAGCACTACAAGTCTGGTATCCGGATTCGTGTTCACCTTCAGCGCATCGGCTATATGTTTTATCGGTGTACCAATCTTCATTATATAATTTCCGGCTCCTTGCAGATTATCACCGGAGACTGTTATCACACGTTCAACCAACGGCCGTCCATGAACCACCGCGCCATAAACAGAAATAATTGTGCCTACATTGCTCACAATAACACCTGATTCAGCAGGCAGGCTCCCTTTTTTTAGTTCTTTGCCTGTGACTGACTTAATGAGCTGCAATTCCCCACCCTGTGGATATTTATTTGGCAAAATCTTTATTTTAATATTACTGTATTCAGGTTTATTCATCAGCATATTGAAACTGAATATCAGTTCTTTGTTCTGCTCTTCGATACAGATTACGATTTTGTTCGCTTTCAGAATATTATTGATGATGCTGATACCCACAAACAAACGGCTCGAAACTTCGTTCATCAGTGCATAATCGTTTGTCAGATAGGGTTCGCATTCAGTACCATTGACAATGAACGTATCAATTTTCTTGTCTTTGATATCGTATTTCACATGTGTTGGAAACTGTGCGCCACCTTCACCTACAATTCCGGCATTTTTGATCATCTCCAGAATTTCTGACGCTGTCAGTTTTTCAAGATCTGTTTCGTCGTGATGCTCCAACTCGGTGTTCTTGAAATCATTTTCGATCACAACCACGTGTACCTGACTACCATCTGCCAATGAATGCCATGTCAGGTCTTTTACTGTGCCAGAAACAGGCGAATGAATGTTTGCAGAAATGTAATCTGAAGCTTTGCCGATCAGCTGGAAACGTTTCACCGTTTCTCCAATTTCCACAACAGGAACCGCAGCTTTCCCTATATGTTGTTGCAAAGGTATGTAGAGTATAGGCGCATCTTCCAATGGCTCTATTTTCTTTTTCTTTGTCTTACTCTTTGCAGAAAAAATATGCATCATAAGCATTCATTCAATTGATATATATTGTTTAAACTTTTCCGAATAATATGAAACATCATGTTTGTCTATCATGAAACCTTCCACATTGAGTTCAGAAGATAGTTGTTTCATTTTCTCGATAAATTGTTCACCCGAAAGGTTGAATAATCCGGTGGAAACCATATCTCCGATAAAACAATTGTCTGAAATGATCCCAATCTGTTTGTTAGCAGACGGATATCCAGTCTTGGGGCTGATGATGTGTCCATACTTCTCACCGTTTATTTCGACAAATGTTTTAGACTGGGTCGAAGTTGAGAAGCATTTATTGGCAAGATTAACTGTGAACAAATCTGCATTGTTTTCCGGATGCTTCACCGCTATCTCCCAATACGGATGGCTATCATCTGCCAATGCCATAATAGTGCTGCCGCCAGCATTAACAATGGCATCCGTTATGCCCATAGCGTGCATTCGTTCTATCATTTTATCTACGGCGTAAGCTTTAATAAATGAACCCGTTATTATTTCTTGTCCTTTGCCGATTCGAACCTGAGTTCCATCTATCTCTATGGACTGATAACCTACCAGTTCTTTTGCCTTGTTGATCTGTTCTTGGGATGGAATCGTCCTGTCATGCTCTTTATAAAAACCCCATAAACGAACAAGCGGCATCACAGTTATATCATATTCTCCATCAAAGAAACCTGAGATTAATTTTACCTGTCTCAGAATATGCACTGTTTCATCATCAACTTCTACAAAATGCCCGGAATGAGCATTGATCCGATGAATAAATGACCGGTCTGAATAGGAATTGTAGAGATTATCTACATTTTCCAGAACAGAATACAACTCACTGAACAGCTCATCGTCGCAGAAAACCGAGAATTTCAGCTTTATGTGGGAATGAAATAACCAACGTGTCTGGGTTTTGTATAAAAGTTGAGGCCTGATCATTCCGTACCACTAGCTTCTTCTTTTTTTGCAGGTTCAACCTTGGTTTCCGGCTTCGTTACTTTTTCTTCTTTTTGCTTTGAAGCATCACTTGCAGACTCTGCTTTTACATCTCCGGCTACTCTTTTTTCTGTTTGTTTGCCGGCTACTCTGTCAGGAACGGCTTGTTTTGTTTCAGTCGTATCTTTGAGCGTAGTATCTGCGTCCACAGCAGAAGATGGAGATAGTGGAGTTGTTGGTTCAGCATCTTTGTTCCCGGCTTCTGACGCAAACAATGTATTGATTGCTCCTCTGTTGCCGAAAATCAATAGAATGATACCAAACAAATAAAGTACTATTTTTTTGAAAGTTGCCATAGAATTGATAGTATAAATGCTCTGATCTTATTGTTACAAATATAACGTGCCTAACTGAATGATAATATCTCAATTAAGTATTTATAACAAAATAATCATTAATAAAAAACTGATATATAAAGTGCCGAAAAGATGTTTATAATAAGATAACAGTCTATTTATGAATAAATAAACAATTCAGTGAAATATAGTTTTTTCACTGAATTGTTTAAGATTATCTCTTATATCAAAAATGTGTTTGTTATATGGACAATATTTTCAATGTATTCATCAAGTCATCATTGAATGGTTTGTTCTTCTTGATAGCTTTGGTGAATGGAACATAGACAATTCTGTCATTTTCAATACCAATCATCACATTGCGCTGTCCTTCATTGAGTGCATCAATCGCAGCTGCACCCATACGGCTGGCTAAAATGCGATCGCTTGCGGTTGGCGAACCTCCACGCTGCACATGACCTAATATTGTGACACGCACATCATATTGCGGATATTCGTTTTTCATACGTTCTGCCATAGCCATCGCTCCACCGGTGATTTCGCCTTCGGTGACAAGCACAAGGCTACTGTTTTTGCTTTTTCTGAAACCATGAGAGATAAGTTCTCCCAATTGGTCTTTCTGATAAGCAATTTCCGGTATAATGGCTGCTTCGGCTCCGGTTGCTATAGCCCCATTGAGTGCCAGATAGCCGCATTCACGTCCCATAACTTCTATGAAGAACAAGCGTTCGTGAGAACTTGCCGTATCGCGGATTTTATCAACGGCCTCCATGATGGTATTCAATGCCGTATCATATCCGATGGTCATATCTGTGCCATGCAGGTCATTGTCAATTGTGCCGGGCAGCCCGACGATAGGAAGATTATATTCTTGAGCAAAGAGTTTTGCTCCAGTCAGAGAACCATCACCTCCAATGACTATCAACGCATCGATTCCATGACGCAAAATCGTATCGTAAGCAATCTGACGGCCTTCAGGTGTCTGAAACTCTTTGCTACGGGCAGTTTTCAGGATTGTTCCACCTTGCTGAATGATATTACTGACACTACTTGTTGTAAAATCTTCTATTTCATCAAGGATCAAACCTTTGTAGCCTCTCATAATACCTTTTACTTCCATGCCACTATATATAGCAGCACGGGTAATAGCACGGATTGCTGCATTCATACCGGGAGCATCGCCTCCGGATGTTAATATTCCAATACGATTAATTGTTGCCATTTTACCTTAAATCTATAAAACCTTTATGTTAGACACTTATTATATTATTTCAATGCATTGATCATCCTTTCCACTTCTTCCATGTGCCATTTTGGTGTGGATGTTGCTCCACAGATGCCAATTGACATATCTTTTTTGATAACCGACAGATCAATATCTGAAGGCGAAGATACAAAAAATGAATTAGTATTGTACTTTTTACATTCGGCAAAAAGCACTTTTCCATTTGAACTTTTTTCTCCTGCCACAAAGAATATGAGATCGTGCTTCATCGCAAACTCCTTGATGTTGGGTATACGGTTCGATACCTGACGGCATATTGTGTCGAAATATTCAAATCTGGAATTTTCTGAAATCCGGCTCTGAATAGAATCTATTATATCCTGAAATCCGTCAAGGGGTTTTGTGGTTTGAGAAAAGAGACAAATGTTTTTATTAAAATCGAGTTTATCCAGATCCTCTTTTTTCTCTATCACTATTGCCTTTGAATCGGTCTGCCCTATCAGTCCATTTACTTCGGCATGACCTTGTTTTCCATAAATGACGATCTGAGTATCATTGATCAACTCCTGATCATATTTATCATGTATTTTTTTCTGCAACCTCAACACCACAGGACACGAAGCATCTATGATCTCAATGTTGTTTTCTTTTGCGATCTGGTATGTTGATGGGGGTTCTCCATGTGCACGGAGCAGCACACGCACATTTTTCAATTGTGCAAACTCTTCGTGATTGATAGTTTTCAAACCCATTTTAGCCAACCGATCCACTTCCAGATTGTTGTGTACAATGTCACCGAGGCAATACAACGTGCCTCCTTTTTTCAATTCTTCTTCCGCTTTCTTGATGGCATTAACTACCCCGAAACAAAAGCCTGACCTTTGATCAATTTCTATGTTATGATTCATTTCTTATAACATTTTTAAATTTCTCCAGAAGCCATTGCATTTGCTGCTCAATAGTTATGTGAGAATTGTCCAGTTCTAAGGCATCATCTGCTTTTCGAAGAGGACTTTCTGCACGGTTCTGATCTATATAATCTCTGTTTTTTATATTTTCCAACACTTCTTCAAGTGTGGTTGTGATATTTCCTTTTGCACGCAATTCGTCGAGACGGCGTTGGGCTCTGATCAGTGGCGAAGCTGTCACAAAAATCTTCAGTTCGGCATCAGGGAAGACCACCGTACCGATGTCCCTGCCATCCATCACAATACCTTTCGCCTTGCCCATCTCTTGTTGCTGGCGAACCATCGCTTCGCGGACAAAACCAATGGCACTGACAATGCTCACTTTACTGGAAACAGCCATTTGCCTTATTTCATCCTCGACACGTTTGCCATTCAAGTACGTTTCCGGTTTTCCGGTTTGTTCATTGAGTCTGAATCCGATCTTGATGTCATTGTCATTGATAGCCCGTCGCAATTTATCTTCGTTCAGAACATCGCCTTCAAACAAATTGTTTTGCAAACAATATAAAGTGACGGCTCTGTACATAGCTCCACTATCAATATAAATATAATTTATTGCCTTAGCCAAATCTTTAGCCATTGTACTTTTTCCACACGATGAGAATCCATCAATTGCAATGGTTATTTTTTCCATATTACAAAATTACAAACTAAAAACAAAATGAGAGGCAGTAATGTTCGTTTTTTTAGGGGAGTAATTGACCTGAAGCTTGTATTTAATCAAAATAAGGTCTCTATTTTTACTGATCAAGACTACAAAAAGATCATTAAAATAAATAATTTAGTTTCATTTGATTAACAAGAGATTTATCTTTGCACTCCCAACATAAAGAAGTAATGAAAATAAGCAATATAGAGTTTCCGGAGCATCCTATCTTTCTAGCACCGATGGAAGATGTGACGGATATAGCTTTTCGCCTGCTGTGCAAACAGTTTGGAGCAGATATGGTATACACAGAGTTTATCTCGAGTGATGCACTGATCAGACATGTGAATAAGACGAAACAAAAGCTCGAAATAAGCAATCAGGAACGACCTGTAGCCATCCAGATCTATGGACGTGAAGTGGATGCAATGGTCGAGGCTGCCAAAATCTGCGAAGAAGCTCAACCCGACATTCTGGATATAAACTTCGGCTGCCCTGTCAAAAAAGTGGCAGGCAAAGGAGCCGGATCCGGAATGATGCGCACACCCGAACTGATGGTTGAAATCACAAAAGCAGTTGTGAAAGCGGTGAATATTCCTGTCACCGTAAAAACCAGACTGGGCTGGGACAACGATTCTAAGATCATCGTTGAACTTGCCGAAGAACTACAAGACACAGGTATTCAGGCATTGACTATTCATGGACGCACCAGAAGCCAGATGTATACAGGTGAAGCCGATTGGACTCTGATAGGTGAAGTGAAGAACAATCAGCGGATGCATATTCCCATCATTGGCAACGGAGACATAACAAATGCCGAGATTTGCAGAAAACGTTTCGATGAAACAGGTGTAGACGCCGTGATGATAGGACGTGGCAGCATTGGCAGTCCTTGGATTTTTGAAGACATAAAACATTTTCTACAAACAAACGAACATGCCGAGAAGCGACCTTTCGATTGGTATTTGAACATTCTGAAACAAATGATCAACGATAATGTTGCACGCACAGATGAGCGCGGTGGAATCATACACAGTCGCAGGCATTTAGCCGCAAGCAATTTATTTAAAGGAATCCCCGATTTCAAGCAAACGCGCATCGCGATGTTGCGGGCAACCTCTGTCGAGGAATTGTTCTCAATATTAGACAGCATCCCTCAAAAATTCGGTGTTGAGTAGCAAGATTTTGGTACACAACCACATGTATAATAACAACAGAAGCAACGTTTATGGCGTTGCTTCTGTTGTTATATTCGAAATATTTACTTATCGATTGCTCTTATTTCTTTACCTGAGTACGTTTTGCATAACGATTCATGAACTTATCAACACGTCCTGCTGTATCCACAAGTTTTTGTTTGCCTGTATAGAATGGATGAGAAGAACTGGTGATTTCGAGTTTTACCAATGGATAAGTCACACCGTCAATCTCGATAGTGTCTTTTGCATTGATAGTAGAACGAGAAATAAACATATCGTCATTAGACATATCTTTTAAAACGACCTGACGATAATTCTCCGGATGGATTACTTTTTTCATTGCTTTGTGTATCTTTATATTATTTTACTTTTATTCTATTGCGAATTTGGTTTGCAAAGATAAACCTTTTTTTGTTATCTTGAAACACCCTTCAAACATTTTATTCAAAAAATAATATTTTCTGACGAATTGTATATTTCTTTGTATTTTCTATTTCAGATCAAAATACGCAACTATTATAAGTAAGAAACATTCCGACATTTTTTCTGCTCATTCATCTGACTGAAAAGATGCCTGTTCCAGAACAATAGAAAATCTATACATTAACCAAATATATTATTTCAGTTATGTCTTTAAAAAATCTTCTTATAGGATTTATCCTTTGCACACTATTTGCTTGCAATGATAAGAAAAAGGATCAAAAAAATGCAGAACAAGGCACTATCAATTCTGAGATCTACATGATCGTTGGCTCTTACACAAATGGGAGCAGCAAAGGTATTTACGTCTACAAACTGGACACAATAACCGGAAAGTCCGAATATGTGAGCAATATAGAAATTGCCAATCCGTCATATCTGACTTTGAACGGCAAGGGAACAATGGTATATTCTGTCACAGAAAATGAAGACAGCACATCGGCAGTCAATTCATTTAGTTTTGACAAGGAATCGGGACATTTAAAATTCATTAACAGTGTTCCAAGCGGTGGAGCTGCTCCGTGCTACATAGCACTCGCACCCACCGAGAAACATTTAGTTACTGCTAATTATCTGGGTGGAAGCATTTCCACATTCTCAATCAACGATGACGGAAGCATAAACTCCAACAGTAAGATCATTCAGTTTAGAGGAAAAGGATTGGATAAGGAAAGGCAAAATAGTCCGCATCTTCATTGCACCATTTTCGGCATTGATGGAAAACATCTGTATGCCACCGATCTGGGAACCGACCAGATATATAAATTCAATGTCGGATCCGGAGAAAACTTTCTTAGCGAAGGAACACCCAAAGCATTTAAGGTGACTCCCGGATCCGGACCGAGACACTTAACATTTCACCCGAATGGTAAATTTGCCTACCTCATCACCGAACTATCCGGCGACGTATTGGCTTTTAACTACACAGACGGAAATCTTTCTCAATTTCAAGCGATCAAAGCTGATTCCCTGAATGCTGCGGGAAGCGCAGACATACATATCAGTCCCGATGGCAAATATCTCTATGCATCGAACCGCCTGAAAGGTGATGGCATTGCGATCTTTTCGATCGATGAAACGAATGGACATCTGACCAAGATAGGATATCAACCGACAAACATCCACCCTCGCAATTTTGCGATAACACCCACGGGAAACCTATTACTTGTTGCTTGCAGGGACAGCAATTCCATACAGGTTTTCAAGATCAATCGGTCGACAGGACTATTGACCGATGCCAAAGAAAACATCAATCTGGATAAACCTGTTTGCATAAAATTTACATCTCTTGATTAAACCTTTTTAATTTATTGTATTCTAAATACGTAATAGAATATGCTTACTTATTGGATTATCTTTTTTGCATTAAATCACTTATTGTTATTTTGATAGTTCAGAAATTAATTCATAGTCTGCAAATGAAACAAAAATATTATCTTTGCAGACTATGATAGTTTTATTGTTAATGCATAATTAGGAATCAAAATGAGGCATTTGGGAATTTTTTTTACTACTCTCTTCTTATTATTTTTTACCTTTTCTGAAATTAAGAGCCAAGATACAATTCCGGGGAACATTGCTCCTTTTTCTGTTTCGTCGGACGATGTGCAAAAAAGCAGTCCAGCGGCCATATATTATTATGAAAGAGACTCCAACGGACTAATAATCATACCTAAAATAAAGTATGCTCCTTTGAGTGAAAATGTGACATTCAGGGACACAATGTTTTTTGACCCTGCATTTCTGCCCATTGTATATGATGGTAAAATATTGCCAGAGAATCTAAACTTTCTACAGAATCTAAAATCCAAATCAAATAAACTGTCTCCTGATTTTCACCTGATAGACCAAGACAGCACATTGACTGACATCATAGCCAGAAACAAATCATTAGGCAACCTTCGTCGAAAATATTCGATGGAACATCCTGATTTGATAAACTACAATGCATCAAGTTTTGACAAAAATATACCCGTCGAAACTAAAGACGGCACAACAAAAAGTATATTT
>JBKECE010000124.1:0-8838 GCA_047974325.1 Dysgonomonas sp.
TTCGGGAATAGATAAATCCAGTTCCTCCGTTATCAAAAACCGCCTTAACTGATAAGGACTTGTAAAGTCAGGAATGCTATCACCATTAAAATCCAATTTTATCCAGTTATTGAAATTATCATCATTTATGGGGAAAAGCCGCCCTGTTGGTTTACCATCTTTATCTTTTGCCCTATCATAATGTACCCATTTTTCTAAATTCTCTTTATCCAGTGGACAAAATCCTAATTCGACCAGCACTTTCAGGGTTTCCCATTTTCGGTATCTGCGGGCATTATACAACCGGCGCGAGGAACGGTGCTTTGTGCGTTCGGCAGCATATGAAAATTCACCGGACTTTCCTTCTCCGACACCCTTTTTGAAAGTATAAACACCATACCAGGAAAAGGCGTCATTTTCTCTTAATGCCAGACCGATGGAATTTGTACCCAAATCAACTCCTAAGATTTTTTCCATAATATTTACTTCTATCTTGTTTGAATTAAAAACATTTTATATTTTTGTAATCATAAGATACAATGTGAAAGACTTTTCACAACAAGGCTATAAGCCGAAGAATTTCTTAATCCTGCGTACTCCGTGGGATTTTTATTTTAACCCACTTATCTCGACTTCATTTACCAGTGCCTACCGATACTGTTGTGTCTAAGTACAGACCTAATATCTTTTTCATAATCTAATAATTAACTTTTAAAGGTAATTATTTTTAACAACCATAAGAGTTTTCTGAATAAAAAAAGTATTTCTATAGAAATTAAGAATTGAAAGCTTATCACAATAAGGATTATTCCGTTGTGAAAACATTTAAGGCGGGAAGTAATTTCTCGCCTTTCTTTATTGTATTTCAAAAACCCAAACAAGCAAGCAGATCTTCTCTTGATATCTTACTTCTTAAACAATCTTGAAATCTCGCCAATCCATAGGACAAGAGAAGTTCCAGCTATTATAATTATCCAATCTCTCAACTGCAAAGGAACTGTTCGAAACACTTCCCCTCCGAATGTTACTATCAAGATTTGCCCTACTAGAATAACAAATGTAACAACGATAAAGCCTTTGCATTGATCTAGATCTCGAAAGGCTGACTTTCCTGTTTGAAACGCTTTTGCATTAAACATATTCCAGAATTGAAGCATAACAAAAAACGTAAAAAAGAAAGAGAGCGAATAAGCTAATCTGTTAGATGTTTCTATATGACTAAATACTGTATCTACAAAAGATTGATTAGCTATCCCAAACATCATGGCCAACAAAATAACTACAAACGTAAGACCCACGAAAAGGATATTATTACGCATTGCCCGTGTAATAATAAAATCGCTATTTTTTCGTGGTTTCTCTTTCATTACATTTAAGTTCGGGGGTAATGAAGCCAGCGCTCCGGCAGCAAAAGTATCCATTATCAAATTTACCCATAACATTTGAGTCACCGTCAAAGGTAAATCATGTCCAAATATAGAACCTAAAAATACAAGTAGAAGTGCTGCTACATTTATCGTCAACTGAAATAAGATGAAGCGTTGAATATTTTGATATAATGAACGTCCCCACATAACGGCTGTGGTGATACTACTAAAAGAATCATCCAAAAGAGTTATATCACTGGCTTCTTTTGCAACAGACGTTCCGGATCCCATTGATAAACCTACGTTGGCGTGATTTAGTGCCGGAGCATCATTTGTCCCATCTCCAGTTACAGCAACAATTTCATTATTCTGTTGGAGTAATTGTACAAGCCTTTGCTTATCAGTCGGACGCGCACGGCACATTACCTTCAAATATTTTATCCGTTTTAATGCCTCAGAATCGGTAAGGTTCTCAAACTTCACACCTGTTATAATATTAGCTATATTATCGCTATTATTCCAAATGCCTATTTGCCGAGCCACTTCTTTTGCTGTTGCAGGTGTATCTCCTGTTACTATTTTTATATTTATACCTGCATTCAGACAATCATTTACCGCTTTGGGAACATCTTTTCTTACAGGGTCGGCTATCGCAGCTACCCCTAAGAAAGTTAAATTATTCTCAGATAAGCTTTTTACTATCTGAACGTTATCGTTTTCAACAATGTCTATTATTTTATAAGCAAAACCTAAGGTCCTCATTGCTTGATTCTGATATTCAAGCAGATTTTCTTCAATCGCGTGTTTAATCGTTTCGACAGGCTGAATACTATCATCTTCTGCTAACACATTATTACATTGAGCCAAAACGATTTCAGGAGCGCCTTTTACATAAAGAATACGTTTATTTAATACGCTTGAGTCAACTATAGTAGCCATGTATTTCCGCTCTGTGGAAAAAGTCAACTGATCTACAACAACAGTATTTTCTCTCACTTCTAAATAGTTCACATCGTTATCATATAACCATAGCAATAAAGCCGCTTCTGTGGGATTTCCCATAGTTTTGATACGCGATGAATCAGAGAAATCGAGGAAAGCGGTAGAATTGACGGCTATACTCTCTATAATAATATTACTGATTTCATTGTCAACAAGTTTCTGATTTTTTAGATTTGAAAAACTTGTCTCCGATACTCTCATTTGATTTTGAGTTAACGTTCCTGTTTTGTCTGTGCATATGACAGTTGTCGCCCCCATTGTTTCACATGCGTGCATCTTTCTGACAAGATTATTAGTCTTTAGCATTCTCCTCATACTCAAAGCTAAGCTGAGAGTTACGCTCATAGGTAAACCTTCGGGAACAGCTACAACTATCAAGGTAACAGCAATCATGAAATATTGAAGAATATGCCTTCCTGTTTCTATATCTATCCATGAATCAGGATTCATGGGGTTAACACCCATAATCCACCCTATTCCGGCTATAAACAGAAACAAAACTATACCTGTTAGTATCCATCTTATCCAACTCCCTTCCTCTATGCTCTTGGGAAGTTCTTTTTCTTTTCCCGCCAACTCGAAACCATCATATATAATAGGAAGCCAGACTTTTATTAATACTACCATTGAACTAATTAATACAGCAAATAAGAGCCCAAGTTGCCCTAGTGAATAGCTAATATTTCCACCAAAGATATCCTTAAAGAATAAAATCGCAAAAGTTAGAACTGCTAACGCAAGACCCACGACACCAATAAATTTGGCTAATTTATCCAACTGCGAATTCAAAGGAGTTTCTTCCCCTGTCATTTCTGTGGATTTTACCGCAACCTTCCCATATTCGGTTTCATCTCCGACTTTTTCAATTTCAATAATACAATGTCCATCCATCACTTTAGTCCCTCTCATTAACTGATTAGAAGGGTAGGTTGCGTCCTTGTCAAATTCAGCAGGATTGATTGTCTTTTCAATAATTGGCTCTCCGGTTAAACAGGACTCATCAATTTGTAAAGAAATAGCTTCAATTAAAGTTCCATCGGCGGGAACTTCGTCGCCGGTTTCTAAAATGACAATATCACCAACAACTATATCCTGCTTTGGGACTTCGATAACATTTCCGTTCCGAATAACTTTTACAAGGATATCATCGTTTACTTGGTTCAATATATCAAACTTCTTATTTGCATCCATCTCGAACCAGAAAGCAACTCCGGTAGCAAGTAAAATAGCACAAAATATTCCTATGGTCTCCGCATAATGCCCAATCCCTGTAGTGATTTGTTCAAATATGGCTATACCGAGTGAAAGAAATGCTGCAATAATTAGTATTCGTACAATCGGGTCTTCGAATTTTTCGAGAAATAATTTCCACAATGGCTCCTTTGGTGGTGGAGTGAGAATGTTAAGTCCATGTTTTTGCCGGCTTTGTATAACCTGTTCGTCGGTTAACCCAATAAGGTGTTTTTTTGATTTCATTATTTGAGTATGTTAATTAAATACTAAGATTAGCTATTGAAACGATTGCAACTTTGCCTCCGGATTCTTTTGAGAATAATATTCTTTTACCATCGGTCAACTCAATCATAGAGCCTTTGGGAATATCTTTATCTTCTGTAACATCTCTCATAGATGTTAACTGCTCATTTACAAAAATCCATTTGCCATTGAAAAAAGAAAAATACCCTTGTCGTGCTTTTTGTAGATCAGTTAATTTCTCATTTCGTATTATATTCCTATTAGTATGCCATAGGTGTAGTGTAGTACTATTATAGATAACCAACCGTTGATTTTCCGGTTTCCATACGGTTGGTTTAAATTCATAATAGAAATCTAAAATTGGTATGCTTTGATTATACTTTGTCCCGCAAAAAGGACAATAAACACTTTTAGTGTTAGTATATATAAACCATCTTTGTTCACATTTCGGATTGCTGCATTGTAATTTCAGATCATCTGTTTTTATTAATGCTTGCTCCCAAGCATCGGCAGGAGGTCTGTCAATAGGATTATGTAATCCTTTGATGAATGCCTGATCAAATAATTCTTTTAAATAAGGGCCTGTTATTGTGTAAGGTGTCTTCTTTAAATCAGTCCATGGATGATATTTACTGAGGTTATCATCGTATTCCCTCTTAAAGTTTTGGTTACTATGATCAGTTGGATGTTCAACAAATAATGCTTTGGAACCCATCAACAATTCATCTTCTTTTTCCGAATCCATTACGCCGAAATAATTACCACCCCTTAATGGATGTCGATATAAAAGATACATATATATCAATACGGCTAAGGCATGTAAGTCTGTTAAACGGTTAGGCAGTTTCCGATTCGGGTCATCCTTGTTAAGATGCTTTGTTGCCAATACTTCAGGAGCAATAAAATCTGCCGTGCCTATGACATCAGGAGGAAATTTGCCGGGAACGACAAGTCCATCAATATCAATTATATTTGCCCCGCAATTACCCGTCGGGTCAATAAGTACATTAGAATATGACAAGTCTGAGTGAGCAAGTCCGGCAGCATGTAATCGTTTTACTCCTCTTGCAATATTAACGCAAACCTGAAAGTAATTGAGCCAGTTGCCTAACTCAGATGGATCTAACTTCGATTTGGACAAAGGTGCTCTAAATTTGGCACAAGCAAACCACTTTCCATTTTTTTCCTTGCCTTTTAGCAAATCATTAGAGGCGTAACCCTTTTTGAAGAAAAAACGTTTATCGTAGGCAGGAACAATTATTCCGATAAGACCATTTTGTTCGACAATATCATATGGCCAACAGTAAAGTGTTTTCCAGTAATCTCCTCCATCTCTATTGAAAAAGGCATCTTTATATTGTGTGACTATTAGTTTTAAGCGTTCTTTTGAGTTGAAGTCTTGCTTATCTCTATAAAAAGCGACAACATAAGATTTATCCGGACTAAAATATACATCTTTCATACCTCCTCTCATGGGGTCTCCATTATCAACATATTGGTATGTCTTTCCTGAATTTATAATAGATGATACAGTTTTTGTAGTCATAATCAATCTTTATTAAAAAATTATAGCAAGAGTTCTATCATCATGATTCCCCGTACTCCAAAAATCCATCCAATCAGATAATTGTTGAGATATTTCTGTATTAGAGGGGTTCATTTCAACTGTTGCTTTGTCTTCGTTATTTCCGTTAAGGTCATCTATAAATTCTGCCCATTTTTCATCTCGTTCAAGATTAGCTTCAACCACAAACTTTGGATCATATATGCCATCAGTCATTAAGAACAAATATGAGAAATCAGCTACTTCCTGAAAATTAAAACGGGTTGCCATAGGATGTTCATTCGAATGAAAAATCTCAGGTTGTGTGATAAATCTTGTACCTCCCCCAAATTCTCCGACATCGAGCCAATTCAATAATGTAACTGTATTTTCTCTACTTATTAATGCGATTGGACAATCTCCGACACCGAATGTTAAGATTAAATATCCAAAATCATATTTTTTGAAGAGTGCAAAGATGAGGGTAGAATGAAAATAGTCTAAGAAGCTTTTTGCTTTAGGGTTGTCAAAAAGTTCAGGATTTGATTTGTATGTATCTTCTGCTAACTCTTTAATCTTTTTATGCACAAAAACAGTCGCTTTATACAGTATTTGTTTAGATAAATTTTTTGCTTCCAGAAGTATATCTTCATCCTTAGAGCTGATATATTCCTGTATTTTAAGTTCAAATTCCTTATCAGCATCAAAAGCTTCATCATTTTCGAAGAATTCTACAATACTTTTGCAGGATACTTCAGATCCTTTTCTGGATAAAGAATAGCTCCCGGCTCCATCTGCAACCGCAACTACGGACCAGCCATTTTTTTCGATGTGTTTAAAGGCATAATCATCATCCCTGAATGTTCCTGCATTTTTATGAGAACGCCCTCTTTTCGATGCAACGACTATATGTTTTTCACCTAACTCACTAAATGCGCAGGAATTATCATCTTTCCAGAATAGAGCATTTTGGTCGCTCGGAATGTCTTTCCAAAGAGTTTTAGGGTCGGGATTAACCAATAATGATATTGATTTGGAATGTAATGGTTCTTCTTCCGATTCACAATCAATCTTGAATTTGAAGATAATCTTGAAGTCTCCGGATTTATCGGGGATTCCGGTTATGGTATTAGTGGAAATATCGAAATTGAGTCCAAAATCCAACAATCTGTCAATCTCATACGAAACAATATCTGCAAGATTATTCTTTTTTAAATCAACCGTATAGCTATACTCTTTCCCTTCTATCGCATTTGGCAATGAAACTTGCTGGTCTATTATATCTAAAATTCTATTCTGTAAAGCCCAATTTTTCATAAGTTTGTTTTGATTGATTGTAATCTGTTCAACTAAAGCGACGTTTGATTCATTTCTGGCGAATTTATCAAACTCGTCTTGTCTATTTCCGGAAATGGCTATACCCTTCTTCTCAAATAGAGATTGTATATATAATCTTACATCCATGTCAACCTTGTGTTCTGTTTACATTAAAACCACCATTACCCATACCGTATTCTCCTGTGCAGCCACACCAAGGACAAATATTCGTCTGTTCAAAACCGATGCAATGCAACTTTCCACAACTGCAAACAGCAAAAGCAAACTGATTGCCACAACATGGACAAGTGGGAGCTCCTATCAGTTCATCCGTATTTATCTGAATATCGGGACTGTTTTCTTCCGACAATTCAAAATATTCGTTATTGACCTGATATGCTCCGACTAACCGGTAAAACATTGAGCTAATTCCGGTGAAGCCACTATTCTCTAGCGTTTTTTTGTATTTCATCAGATACGGACGTTTCGTGTTTTGGCATTTAGCTGCCAGAACTACAAAATTTTCGTCAACCTTGGATTCGTTATAGTTTCCTTTATGAAGTTCTATTTTAGATAAGGTATCATTGTTAATTTTAGCAAGTTCGAACCCTGTAGAATTATTATCGACACTGGCGCTACTTGTTTTAACGGAATCCGTTACCCATTTGAAAAATTGTTTATATGCTGCTGCATCAGTATTATTGAAATGCAGCACATTTTCAGTCAATTCATTCAATAAGGGCAGATTAGTTTTTGCTCCGAAAGAAACAGCAACCATATTTGCCGACCTTTGCCAGTTTTGTTTCCATTCAGCGATAACAGCTTTTGTATTGTCGGTAGGAACTCCATCTGTAAATAGGAAAATTATTGGCTTCCAATCTCCTTTACGTTCAGCGGTTGTCTTGACTATGCTCCTCCTCATTTCAAACATAAGATGCCCTAATCCTTTACTCAATGAAGTCCCACTTCCTATTGGTAATTTCGGCGGATAAAAGTTTATTATTTCTTGTAGAGGAACTATAGTCTTAGCCTGTCCAGCAAATATTATTACTGAAATCCATACAGTTTCAATAGCTACAGGATCGGTTTTTAATGCTTGAATTATGGTAGACAAACCTTCCTCAACCTGCTGGATAGGTTCTCCAACCATAGATTCTGAAACGTCAATTAAGAAATATATTGGTAATCGTCTCATAAACTATTTTTTATATATTGTGTGTATGCGCTGTATCTCCATTATATAATATAAATTGGATAAAACTATATTACTATATGTACCTCTGATGGTGGAGGAGGCATCGGCAGGACATCAGTAGTTCCCATACTTTTATTACCTTGTTCTATGGTCCCGTATGTTTTACTGCACCATCAGGGGAAGGAATAGGATTTCCTTGATTATCAACTAAACCATAATAAACAAAAAATTGCTCTGACGGGATTAATCTGTTAGAGTCAATCATAAATGCTGAAGCGTCCAAATCAAAATCGAAACCAGTTCCTTCATTTGGATCCCAACCAAGTCCAACTGTCATTTTTGTCAGGCCAATGTCAATTTTCTGACCTTTTTGTAAGTTAATTGCCATAATAATTATTTTAAAAGTTTTATATAATAAAAAGGGTGTACTTTCTAAATTCTTTGCATAAATCAGTGATGACTAATAGCGCAGAAAAGAAAATACACCCTAAAAGGGGTGCATTCGTTTTTCTCTTTTCTCCACACTTAATTTTGGTCGTTTTCAGTTCTGAGAAAGAATAAACGAAGCATTATACTTTTATTATTTCATTTTAACCCATCAAGCTCATATCCTTTTAATTACTCATATAAACAAAAAAAGGTGCGAACCTCCGCCTATCTTGCAGAACTGAGGTACGACCAAGTAACCTGCGTGTAACAAGGATAAGCCAAAGGAACACACCCCTATCCGGGATGTATTCACATCGTCTAACCTCTACACGCTTTTTTATTTGGTCGTTTTCAGCTCAGAGAGTTGACTGTAAATACAATATTTTCAATTTAGTAGCCCCTTAAAACGCTAAGGAGTACATACTACTTACAAATGTATACATTTTCTATTAATTGTGAAAGTTACATTCGAAATCAATAAGAATTTGAATATTCCTCCTTGTCTTATTTCTTCTTTTTCTCCACTTTCT
>JBKECE010000081.1:0-2069 GCA_047974325.1 Dysgonomonas sp.
ATTCCAATTCGTTCGTCAGCTAATACGCCGATGGATCAAAACTCCCCCGAAGATGTTTTCTCTCTTAGAGATTATCTAGGTCGTGAACAATATGGGGATACCCCTCTGTTTTATGGAACAACATATGCTTCAGAAACTAAAAGAGATGCGCAGCGCAACCCTGTGGTTTCAGAAACAAAAGAAAGATATGATAAAATAGTTAAAAATTCGGACAACGATCCAGACAAATATTTTGTGGCTGGTACTTCTTCGAGCTACGAAACAACTAACAACATGCTGTTTCCTCGGATGCATGCTTCTAAAGACAGTCCGGGGTGGGATAGATATGTTGATGGCTATCAAAAATGGGGTGGAGTCAAAGACCCTAATATTGCTCCTACTTTCATGCAGAATCTGCAGTTCTTGTTCAATTATCAACTCAATTTCATGTATTGGAGATATTTCATGTGGAATTTTTCCGGACGTCAAAATGATATTCCATCAACAGGAGGCATTAATAATGGCAATTGGCTGAGTGGTATTGGATTTATTGATGAGTTGAGAGGTTTAGGACCTCAGGATAATTTACCTCCTGATATTGCTGATAATAAAGGGCATAATGTCTATTACATGATTCCGTTTATACTCGGTATTATTGGTATAGTCTTTCAATTAACAAGAGGGGCAAAAGGTGAACGTCAGTTTTGGGTCGTTTTTATGCTATTTTTTATGACAGGGATAGCAATCGTCCTCTATCTGAACCAGAAGCCTTATGAGCCTCGTGAACGAGACTATGCTTATGCAGGATCTTTCTATGCCTATTGTATTTGGATTGGTTTTGGTGTTGCAGGTCTGTGGGCGTTGCTTAAACGCGTATTGTCAGAAACACCTTCAGCAATTGTGGTATCTGTTGTTGTGCTTTTGGTACCGATTCAAATGGCATCCCAAAACTGGGACGATCATGACCGATCGGACAGATATACAACTCGTGATTTCGGAATGAACTATTTAACAACATGTCCACCAAATGCAATATTGTTTTGTAATGGCGATAATGATACATTCCCGTTATGGTATGCGCAAGAGGTTGAAGGATATCGAACAGATGTGAGAGTGTGCAACTTGAGTTACTCCCAAACCGACTGGTATCTCGATCAAATGAAGCGTCAATCTTATGAATCTGAACCAATGCCAATCAGTTGGGAAAAGAAAAACTATATAGGCGACAAAAACGGATATACATACATTTTCACAAAAGGTGATATCATAAACTATCTGTCTGCAATGGAGAAAGAACAAAGTGGGGGTCTTTTTGCACCAAGTATGAATTTTGCAGAATATTACGATGCTAATGCTTATAAGGATACGTTAGATTTGCATGAGATTATGAGCAAAATGAGACAAGATCAATATTATGTTCCTAAAAATCCATTCCGCAATGCAGAGCAGTTGAGAGCGTGTGTGATTCCAGGAAATAAGCTAATGATTCAGTTTGACTCTACGAAGATTGATTGGACTCAATTGGGGACTAAACCTGTTGATAAAATGTTGTGGAATCTTGAAAACAAACAAGCTATCGCTCCGCACGAGCTAATGGTGATGGAGTTAATATCTAATATCAGCAAAGACAATTGGAAGCGTCCAATCTATTATGGAGCAACAGTTGGAAGTGAGATGCATATAAATCTTGATGGGCAGATGATGCTCGAAGGGATTGCATATCGCGTTGTTCCGGGCAAGTTGCCAGAGTCGCAAGTTAATACTGATGTGATGTTCGATAACATGGTGAACAAATATAAGTGGGGAAATATCAACAATCCTAAAGTGTATTTGGACGAAAATGTTACGCGACTATCTTATACATTTAGATATATGTTTATTCAACTGGTATCGGCTTTGATTGAAGAGGGTAAAACCGAAAAGGCTAAAATTGCTTTAGATAAATCAATAACAGAAATTCCTCACTATGCTGTGCCTATGGGATCTGAAAGTACTTCTATGGCAAACTTCTACTATCTTTTGGGAGAGCCTAAAAAGGGCGAAGAAGTGTTGAATAATGTTATAGACCGTGCAGATAGGACAATCCAATG